>NZ_JARVXN010000042.1:0-112790 GCF_048957715.1 Mitsuaria sp. CC2
CGTTACGTCGACTCCGAAGAGCTTGGCCAATGCCGCACAGCCCAGGCCCCCAGCCTGGTACTTCCGAACCACTTTGAGCCTCACGCTCTCGCTGTACTTCGCCATGAAAAACACCCCATCGGTTGGATTGGCGTCCAACCTTTGGGGTGCAGTTCACTCCGGGGCGTTCTTCATTGCAGGATCGAGGGTCCTTGCCCGCCGGCAAGGCGCGGGGCGCTTACATCCAGGCCACGCCGTAGTAGTCGTAAACCTTGCGGCCGTACTCGTCGGAGTACTCGGGACGGTCGGTCTGGGCGTAGCGCGGGGCCTTTTCGAGCTGGTCCTCGCGAAGCGGCACGACATAGCCGTCCAGGCTGGTGTCGTACTTCAGCATGTTCCAGGGGATCGGATAGCGGTCGGTACCGATGCCCATGAAGCCGCCGAACTCGAGGGCCGCGTAGCGGACCAGGCCCGAGCGCTTGTCGATGACGAGGTTGTCGATCGAGCCCAGCTTGTCGCCGTTGCCGTTGTAGACCTTGGTGCCTTCGACGCGGTCGGAAGCGATGGTGGTGCTTGCCATGAGGGTCTCCTGGTGGGTTGGGATAGGGGGTTCAAGGCAAACGCCGTGCCGCCGCCCGGACCGTCCCTGCGCTCTTCCCGATGGCGTCGGGCGCTTGTCCCGCACATCCGCGTCGCGCGGGAATTTCCCTTGCCTCGACAAAGGATCCCGTCATCGTCGACTTTCCGATCGCCGCCGCCCGCGGCCGTCCTGCATGCCCAAGCTGCCTCACGCCGTCCAGGAAGCCATCGACATCGTCAGCGAGGCCGCGCAGGGCTGGAGTGACGACAACGCGCCCAGCATGGGCGCGGCGCTGGCCTACTACACGCTGTTCTCGATCGCCCCGCTGCTGCTGATCGTCATCAGCGTGGCGGGCCTGGTCTTCGGCGAGCAGGCCGCGCGCGGCGAGGTCATGGAACAGCTCTCCGGCCTGCTGGGCGCCGACGGCGCGATGGCCGTCGAAGACCTGCTCAAGCGCGTGAACCGGCCGGAGGAGGGCGGATGGGCTGCAGCCATCGGTACCGTCGTGCTGCTGGTGGGCGCCACCTCGGTGTTCGCCGAACTGCAGAACTCGCTCAACCGGATCTGGAAGGCGCCGATGCCGCGCAGCGGACCGGTGTGGCAGGGCCTGGTGACGCTGCTGCGCAAGCGCCTGCTGTCGCTGGGGTTGATCCTCGGGCTGGGTTTCCTGTCGATGATCTCGATGGTGGCCAGCGCCGCGCTCGCCGCGATCAGCAAATGGTGGACGCCCTGGCTGGGCACCGAGTTCGTCCTGCTCGCCCAGATCCTCAACGGCACGCTGGCCTACGCGCTCATTACGGTGATGTTCGCCGTCATCTACAAGTGGGTGCCCGACGTGCCGGTGCGCTGGCGCGACGTCTGGGTCGGCGCGCTGATCACCTCGGCCCTGTTCAGCCTGGGCAAGTCGCTGATCGGGCTTTACATCGGTCGCAGCGGCGTGAGCTCGGCGTACGGCGCGGCGGCTTCGCTGGTGGTCATGATGCTGTGGGTCTACTACTCGACCCAGGTGTTCCTGATGGGGGCCGAACTGAGCTGGGCCTTCGCCAAGCGTCACAGCCTGCGGGAGCAGGCCGCCGAGATCGCCGCACGCGCGCTGCGACAGGGCTGACGTGCGCATGGGCCGATGAACAGGGCGATCTCGACGTTCGCTGATCGACGCCATGCGGCATGGAGCTTGCCCGTTGATACCCGGATCCGGAAGTCCGGACCACCGGTTTTGTACAACCGGCCTCGGGCCCGCCCAGGGTCCGCTTCGGCCTGAAAGGAAGCATCATGAGCCAGTATGGACAACGAGGCAGACAAGATCAGCGCCAGGACAACGCATGGGATCAAGGCGACCGTGACCGGTCGCATGACGGGGCCCAGACGGGCCGCCCGACGTACGACCGCTCGCGTGACGATCAGCAGTCGGCCTATCCGGGATCGAACCGTCAAGGGTCGAGCTACCAGACCGATCGCGACGAACTGCGCGGCGGCGGTTACGGCGGCTATGGCGGTGGCGCTGAAGCCGGCGGCCATGGCGGAGGGTATGGCGGCTACGGCGCCGGACGCGACGACTACCGCCAGGATTACCGCAGCCACGGCGACATGCAGAGCCAGGGCGGTTACCGCGGCGGCTATCAAGGCCAAGGGTGGGGCGGCGACCGCGAGCGCTCGATGAGCGGCAACTACAGCGGCAACTACGGCGGCTCCGGCAACTACGGCAGTTCAGGCAACTACGGCAGTTCAGGCAACTACGGCAGTTCAGGCAACTACGGCGGCTACAGCGGCTCCGGCAATGAGGGCAGCAGCTACGGCCCGTCCGGCGGCTACGGCCAGGGCAGCACGGGCGGTTACCGCGATCAGGGGCCTCGTCATGAGGGATGGCGCGAGGACTCGGGCCGCCGCGGCGACTACGGCCAGCACGCGCAGCCGCAGACGCACCACGACCCGGACTACCAGCAATGGCGCGCGGAGCAGGTCAGGAACCTCGACAACGACTATCACAGCTGGCGCCAGGACCGGTACCAGAAGTTCTCCGAAGACTTCAACAAGTGGCGCTCGGACCGGTCGTCGCAACAGTCGACGCAACAGCATTCGCCGTCGACGCAGCAGCATTCGCCGCAGTCTTCGCAGCCGGGGGCGCAAGGCAGTTCCGTAAGTCCGGGGCTGTCCACATCCTCCGGCGCCATCGGTGCCTCCGGCCTGCCTGGCTCGTCGTCCGACACAGGCGCTGGCCTGCCCGGTTCCAGCGCCTCGACGGGTGCTGGCGGCTCGAGCGCATCGTCGTCCTCCAGGACGAAGTGACGCCGTCGGCCCGGGCGCAGGCCGCCCGGGCCGACCGGTTCGGAAGAAAGCGCCCGATCACCCGGAAACCCGCGCCTGCGCTGGTTCTCCGTCCGGCATGCCGCTTGCCGGAGAGAGGGAATGATCGCGACGTCCCTTGAGCAGCGTGCTCCCGCGCCCAGCCTCTCGGAGGCAGTCGCGGGGGACCTGCCCGCGCACGGCGCGACGTCGCCGAGAGAAACGCTCACGCAGGCCGAGGAGCGCCATCGCCGCTGGTGCAATGTGCGTCGCGTGCTGCTGATCCGGCTGGACGGTGTCGCGGGTGTGCTGTCCTCGACCGCCTCTTTCGCCGCGGTGCACGAGACCATGCCGTGGACGCAGCTGACGCTGCTGGCGGCGCCGGAGGCGCTGGCGCTGCGGCCGCATCTCCAGGCGGTCGACGACCTCATCACGTTCAACGCGCCGTGGACGGCCAGCGGCGCCGCCGCGCTGGACGCCGAGCCGCCCACCATGCGCGGCGACGCCGAGATGCACCTCGTGCGCAAGCTGCGCCGCAGCCACTTCGATGCGGCGGTGCTGTTCTCGCCGGCCGACCAGAGCGCGCTGCCGGCCGCCTTGCTCTGTCGGATGGCGGGCATCCCGCTGACGCTGGCCCACGTGCGCGCACCGGCGCACGGGCTGCTCAGCGATGAACTGCGGATCACCGACGACCGGGCCGATGCCGGGCATGACGACACGCGCCGCCAATTGGCCCTCGTGGCGCACGTCGGCATGCACACCGCCGACGAGCGGCCCCGTCTGCGGCTGCTGCCCAAGGACAGCCACCAGATGCGGAACGTCTTGCAGCAAGCGGGCTTGGGCTTCGGTCAGCGCTACGTGCTGGTCTGTCCGGGCGGCGGGGCTCGCCCGTGCGCCCCCGCGGCCTTCGCCGCGGCGGCCGACGTGCTGCTCGATGCCTGGTCCGACGACACGGCGGTGGTGCTGTGCGCCGTCCCAGGCGAGGAGGCTGCGCTCGCGGAACTCCGCGCGGCCATGCCGGCGAGGGGCCAGGTCTTGCCGCCGGTGGCTTCCATCGGCGAACTCGCGGCGCTGGCCGCCGGCGCCCGTGTGGTCGTGGCCGCCGACGACTTGCCGCTGACCATCGCCGCCGCCGCCCGCGTGCCGGGAGTGCTGCCGGGTGAAGCGCTGCGCCGCGACGTCCACATCGCCTGAACCCATTCGTGTCCTCGGCGGACTCCCAGGACTCGGCCCGCCTTGCGACGGGCACGCGATGTCCTGGAAGAGAAAGGAACCCGATGACCTGTCCGTACGCTGGTGGGGCGGCGATACCCCTGGCCTGGAACGCTCCTCTTTCCACGGAGGAACACGACGCGATGCAACGCGGCGCGAGCGATCACGGCGACCCTCGTGCGTCGGGGCGCCACGGCGGCGCGGTCGGCGCCAACGCGGAGCGCCAGTTCCGGGAAGCTCGTGACGCGCGCTCGCTGGACCAGTTCAGGAATTCCTTCGACGAACCGGCCGCGAGGCCGCGGCGCGACGGCGCTCAACTCATGTCGTCGGCGCCTCCTCCCGCGCAGGCAGGGGGATTCGCCTGGCAGCCGCAACAGTCGCCGCAGTGTTCTCCGCACTGGTTTCCGCAGTGGAGTCCGCAGTGGTCTGCGCTCGCGTCCGCCTTGGCGCTGGGTGGGTACCAATGCTTCCCGCAGACCTCCCCGCAATTCTTCCCCTTCTACGGCGCGTCGGCGTTCCTGCCCTTCAATCCCTATGGTGTCCAACCCCACGTCCACGCCACGCTCAACGCTTCGTTCTCGCCCTTGGGCGGGGCAGCGAACCCTCTGGTGAGCGGTGGCGTGGGGTTGGCGCTGGGGTTGGGTCTGAACGGACTGGCATCGGGGGTCGGGGCGTTCCTCGGCAGCGCCCTGGGCGGCCGCGGGTTCGGCGGGTTCGGCGGCTTTGGCCAAGGCTTCGGTCGCGGCTGGTGCGACGTCTCGCCCGCCTATTGCGGTTGGTGGTGATGCCCCGCCAGGCGGCGTCTCCTGTTGAAGAACCGGCGCAGAGCCAGTCCGCGCTGTCCCCGGAACCTGCACAAAATCGTCACTGAACGTTTTCGCGGGCACGGTGCTTGCCTCCTGTCGCGAGCCGCGCGTGGAAGCTCGGCGACCGCGCGGCCGGACGGATGTCCGGGCGCGCACCCGTTCCCATCACAGGAGGTTTTTCATGCACCTGCACAAGCTCGCCTGGGCGATCCCGCTGATGCTGGCCGCGACCGCGGCCCACGCGGAAAGCTCCGGCAGTTTCCTGGAGGGTGCCAGGCTCGCGGCGCTGGTCCGACCGGAGGCCGCGGCCCCGGCCAACGGCCAGCCCCACCATGTTCCCGCCAGCGTGCGGCCCGCCCCGCAGGGCCAGGCGCCGGCCCCGACGTCCTCTGCGTCGCCGAGCCCGTCCTCCGTCATCGACACCGACTCCGAGCCCGCCGGGGCGTCGTTCGAGATCCGCAACTTCTTCACCCTGGTCGTCGCCCTGGCCCTGGTGGGATGGGTCCAACGCCGCCGCCGGGATGCCTGAGCCCGACGTCCCCTCCGGCGGTCCCGCGGACCGCAGGCCGACACCGGCATGGTCCACGGACCGCTGCCGGTGTCCTTTTGTGGGGCGTGTTGTTCGCATGCCGTCTATATGCGGACGCAGGTCGACCGGCGTCGACCGGAATTTTTTTCAAATCGAGCTGTCAAGGGGGTCGCAAACGGGCCGCTTGCTGCAAGAATGAGTTAGACGAGGTTGGTTGACCTAGTTCACGAAACGACCAACCTGAAGAAGTGACCCCACAACGAAGGATGTACCGGTGACCCATGCGCTGATCGTGGATGACGATGTCGATTCCGTCGCCACCCTGCAGGAACTGATTGCGAGCGAAAAATTCACCGTGTCGGTGGCCCACACCTTGCGCGATGCCCGGCGGCACATCGCGCTGCAGCAGCCCGACGTGGTGCTGCTGGACCTGCAACTGCCGGACGGCAACGGCATGGAGCTGTTCCAGGACCCGCAGCTGGTGGCCAACTCGGAGGTGGTGCTGATCACCGGCCACGCCAGCCTGGACACCTCGATCCAGGCGCTGCGGCTGGGCGCCGCGGACTACCTGGTGAAGCCGATCAACATCCGGCAGCTGCAAGGCGTGCTGTCGCGGGTGATGAAGCCGGCCGCGCTGCAGGCGGAGGTCACCGAGCTCAACGCCAACCTCGCCAACACCGGCCACTTCGGCCTGCTGTGGGGCCGCACCCAGCCGATGCAGCGGATCTACGACCAGATCTCGCGCGTGGCGGGCACCAGCGTGTCGGTATTCATCAACGGCGAGAGCGGCACCGGCAAGGAACTGGTGGCGCAGACGGTGCACGACCTGAGCCGTCGCCGCAAGAAGCCGTTCCTGGCGGTGAACTGCGGCGCCATCTCGCCCAACCTGATCGAGAGCGAGATCTTCGGCCACGAGAAGGGCGCCTTCACCGGCGCCGACAAGCAGCACGAAGGCTTCTTCGAGCGGGCGAGCGGCGGCACCCTGTTCCTCGACGAATTGACCGAGATGCCGATGGAGCTGCAGGTCAAGCTGCTGCGCGTGCTCGAGACCGGCCGCTTCATGCGCGTGGGCTCGACGACGACGCTCGATGCCGACGTGCGGGTGATCGCGGCCTCCAACCGTCCGCTGCTGCAGGCGGTGCAGGCCGGCAAGCTGCGCGAAGACCTGCTGTACCGCCTCAACGTGTTCCCGATCGAGATGCCGCCGCTGCGCGACCGCCTCGACGACGTGCCGCTGCTGGCCGACCATTTCCTGCGCCAGATCGCGGCCAAGGAAGGCAAGAACAAGCGCTTCACCGCGAAGGCACTGGCCCAGCTCCAGACCTACCACTGGCCCGGCAACGTGCGCGAGCTGCGCAACGCGGTCCAGCGCGCGTACGTGATGGCGGCGGCCGACGTGGTGGACGAACAATGGCTGCCCAAGGGCGAAGGCGTCCCGCCAGCCTCGCTGTCGGGGTCGGCCACAGGAACTGCCGCCGGCGCGGCAACGGTCACCACCCTCGGCGTCGGCGTGCCGGCAGCAGCGCCCGCGCCGTCGTTCGCAACGTCGGCGGAAGCTTCCGGCCCCTCGATCACGATGCCGTTGGGGAGCTCGATGGCGCAGGTGGAGAAAGCCTTCATCCTGGCCACGCTGCAGCACTACAAGCACCACAAGGAACAGACGGCGGCAGTGCTGGGCATCAGCTTGAAGACGCTCTACAACCGGCTGAAGGAGTACGCGGCGGAAGACGCGGCGGCAGCCGACGAGGCGGCGCAGTAAAAGAGACCGCCGAATCAGAGAGACCGCCCCACCAGCATCGGCTGACTCCGCGTTCGCGGCAGTGCGGCGTTGAGACTCCCTTTCCCGCTTGCGGGAGAGCAGGGGGGAGGGTCGGCGGCCTTGGCATGCGGCCTGCCTTGTGAAAGGCAGGAGGGCTCGTATGCCATTGCGTTGGGTGTCTGATTGCGAACCCGGACTGCGCCGGAAGCGCGCGGCCAAGGGCTTCCGGTATGTCGACGGCGATGGACGTCCGGTGCGGGACGCCTCGACGCTGCAGCGCATCCGCGCGCTGGCCATCCCTCCCGCGTACGAAGACGTCTGGATCTGCGCCCGCGACGACGGCCACATCCAGGCCACCGCGCGCGACGCGCGCGGCCGCAAGCAGTACCGCTATCACGCGGACTGGATGGCGCTGCGCGGCGAGAACAAGTTCGGGCTGCTGATGGACTTCGGGCAACGCCTGCCCCCGCTGCGTCGCCAGGTGCAGCGCCGCCTGCGTCCGGACGACGGCGATCGCGCCCTCGACCGCGAACGCGTGATCGCGGCGCTGGTGCGACTGCTCGACCGCACCTGGATGCGCATCGGCCACCGGGAGTACGCGCGCAGCAATGGCTCCTACGGCCTCAGCACGCTGCTGTGCCGCCACGTGAAGGTCCAGGGCGACGCCTTGCTGCTGAGCTTCCCCGGCAAGAGCGGGGTGCGCCATCAACTGGCGGTGCGCGACGACCGCGTCGCGGCGCTGGTGCGCCGCTGCCGCGATCTCCCCGGGCAGGAGCTCTTCGGCTACGAGGACGAGGCGGGCGACCCGCACCGGATCGACGCCTCCGACGTCAACGACTGGCTGGCCACGGCCGGCGGGCCGACCTGCAGCGCCAAGGTGTTCCGGACCTGGCACGCGAGCGTGCTGGCGCTGGATCTGCTGGCGGACCATGCGCGCGCGGGAACGGCGCCCCTCGACGCGTTGAAGCAGACGGTGAAGGAGGTCGCCGCGCGACTGGGCAACACCGTGGCGGTCTGCCGCAAGTCCTACATCCATCCGGCGGTGCTCGAATGGGGGCAGTCCGACCGTCTGGCATCGCTGCCGTCGCAGCGCTGGATGGCCACGCCGCCTGCCGTCACGGGCCTGAGCGCCGCGGAGCGGCGTCTGATGGGGCTGTTGCGGACGCAGCCCCGCGTGGAGATCGCTACGCCTGCGCCTGCGCCGGTGCCAGCGAAGCGATCGTCGCCGGCAGCCGCGACGGGTCGCCGGGCACGTCGTCCATCGGCGTCGACATCGGGCCCGATCCCGACGCCGCCTCGCGCAGCAGGTGGTCGGCGAGCGACGGCCAGTCGCTGAAGACGCCGGCCGGCTCGCGCAACGGCGAACGGCGCCAGACCGTCTCGCCGCCGGTGTCGAGCAGCAGTCCGGTCGCGCCGGCGCGATGGCCGGCCTCGACGTCGTCGAGCAGGTCGCCGACCATCCACGAGCGGGCCAGATCGAGGCCGTGCGCGCGCGCCGCGCGCGTCAGCATGCCGGGCGCCGGCTTGCGGCACAGGCAGGCCGGGCGGCCCTGGACATCGGGGGCGTGCGGGCAGACCGCGACGTCGGCCAGTACCACGCCGAACTCGTCCTTCAGCCGTCGCAGCAGCGCGCCCTGAAGCCGCGCGAACTGGACGCGGGTGAAGGCGCCGCGCGCGATGCCGCTTTCGTTGGTGACCAGGACCAGGGTCAGGCCCGCGGCGCTCAGGCGCGCGAGGGCTTCGCCCGCGCCCGGCATCAGCCGCAGACGGGACGGATCGTGGATGGTCGCGTCGTCGGGCACGACCAGCGTGCCGTCCTTGTCGAGGAAGACCGCCGGACGCAGCGAGGTCCGCGAGGAGCCCGGGGGGCGCTCACGCGAAAAATCGAGGTCGTGGAGGGAGAGGGTGGTGAGGGGGGCGTCGAGCCAGGCAGTCACGGGATCGTCTCCGCGAAGCGCTCAGCGCACCCAACCGTAGTCGGTCTGGCGTGGCGCCAGCGACTGTTTGTGCCGCGCCATGAGGCCCGGCTCGCGTCGCGCGCCATCGCACGCCGGATCGATCATGACGCCGGTCTGCAAGGCGGCGGGCTGGGTGTCGCCCTGGACCTGTCCTTGCCCTGGCCCTTGCACCTGTCCGTGGCCGTGCGCGGGGTGGAGGCCCCGCTGGTCGCCTTGGCCGACCACCGCGTCCGTCGGGCGCGTGCCGCGTGGCGGAGGCAGCAGCTCGGCCAGCCGCGCCAAGGTCTTGCGCACATCCAGCGGCTTGGCCCACAGCTCCATGAAACCGCAACCCAGCGCGTCGAAATCGGAATCGGCGGTGACCGCGATCGCGGGCACCTGCGCACAGCCGCGCCGCATGCGCAGCAACTTCAGCAGATCGGAACCGTGGCAGTCGGGCAGGTGGAGGTCGACCAGCAGCAGCGAGGGCTGCAGCTGCGCGCTGAGCCGCCAGGCGGGCATGCCGGCCTCGGCAACGTGCAGCCGCAGGTCCCGGCGCTGTTCGAACATCGCCTCCATCACGATGACGTTGAGCGGGCTGTCTTCGACGTACAGCACCGACGTGAGACCGTCGTTCATCGTTCGCTCCTTCCCTGTTCGTATCCAGTTGGTCGCGAGATATGGCAATCGTCGTGCCCGAAGTCCTCCCCAACCCTGGGGATTTCCCCGCGGGTCGCGGCGGCTTCAACGCAGTCGGCACCGGGTCATTCGGCCTGCCCGGTGTAACCGGTGGATGGCCCGCGCGTCAATCCCGGTGACATCTTGGCGGGCCTTCTTTTTCCGACGCTTCGCGTGCGGGAAAGACGGCGTACGCGATGGGTACGAGGCTTGCCTTGCCGGGGAAGACTCCCCGTCACTTCCAGGAGCATTCCATGGCCACAAGCATCCGTCCGGGCGCGCCCGACAGTCCCGAGGACAACGACCGAGAAGACGACAGCCGTCCCACCAGCTTCGGCGTGCACAAGCCGGTGGATCACCTGGTGATCAGCTTTCCCGGCGCGCCGGACGCCGGACAGGCGCGTGCGGCGCTCAGCGCGCACGGCATCGCCGACGCCGACCTGCACGCGATCGGCGACCGAGAGATGGTCGAACTGGTCGAACGCGATCTGAAGCGCGCGAGTCCGCTGGCCGCGATCGGGCAGGAGATCAACCTGCTGCGCAGCCACGGCGAACTGGCGGAACGCGGGTACCACTTCCTCGTCGTGAAGGCGAAGAACGACGAGCAGGCGCGCGAGATCGCCGAGATCGCGCGCCGCAACCGCGCCGAGCGCGCGCAGTACTACGGCCACTTCATCATCGAGGAGATGCTGGAGCCCGAAGGCGGCCGGCCACAGGTGGCGGAATCGCCTCACCGCGGACTCGACGCGCATCCGAAGCCGCCGCTGCCGCGCTGATCGCCGCCCGGGCGGCACGCCGCTTGCCATCCCCTCTGCACCGATCCATGCACTTGCTGCCACTGCGCACGACGAAAGGAACCATCCCATGAGCACCACGCCCAACAACGAGAAGAGCGACAAGGCCGTGCCGTTCACGACCGCCGACGATGCTGCGAAGCTGGTCAACGGCACGACGCCGTCGAGCACCGCGGCCGCCGACCTGGTGAACCGCGCCGCCGACAAGGCGCACGCCACCATCGACCGCCTCGCCACCGCAGCCGCGCCCAAGGCGCAGCAATTGCAGAAGAGCCTGGAGGACACGAACGAACTGATCCACGACCGCGCCGAGCGGCTGCGTCTGACCGGCAACGAGTGGTGCGACACGATGCGTGCGAACGTGCGTGAACATCCGCTGATGGCGGTCGGCACCGCGCTGGCGGTCGGCCTGCTGATCGCGCGCCTGACGCGCTGACCGCGGCGCGCCCATGAGCGACCTGCCGCACGCTTCGCCGTCGTTTCCGCCTCCGTTCCCGCCTCCGCCGCCACCTCGGCAACCGCCGTCTTCCGGGCCCGCACCCGGAGGAGCGACCGGTGCCACGGCGGGAACGGCGACCGGTCCTTCGCCCTCGGGCGAGGGCCCGCCCGTCGGCGCCACCTGGCTCGGCGACGTGCAGGGGATGGCCCGCGCGGCGCGCGGCATGCTCTCCGGGCGCCTGCTCCTGCTGGCGCTGGAGTTGCAGCGCGCCAGACACGGGCTGGTCAGCCTCGTCATCCTGGGCGTGGTCGCGGCGATCGCCGGGGCCACCGCCTGGCTGGCGTTGTGGGCCTTGCTGGTCGCGATCGCGGTCCATGTCGGCCTCACCTGGCCCTGGGCCTTCGCCGGCGTGCTGGTGATCAACCTGCTGCTGCTGGTCTGGGTCGCGGCCGCGATGAAGGCGCTGACGCCCATGCTGGCGCTGCCCGCCTCCCGCCGCCAGTTCCACTGGCTGTTCAACGATCCGATGGATCCCGAAGCACCGAGTCCCGATGGCCGCACCGCACGACCGTCCTGATCCCCGACGCATCCCCGACGTCCCCGACCCCGGAGGCGCGGCCGAGTCGATCGAGGCGCTGACGCTGCGCATCGAGATGGCCGAGCTGCGCGTCGTTCGGCGAGACCTGGAGTTCCAGCTGCATTGGGATGCGCTGCAGCAACGCAGCAAGGCGGTGATGACGCCAGGCCGCTGGCTGCTGCCGGCGCTGGGCACCGGCGCGAGCTGGCTGTTCTGGCGCCTGCTGCGCGGCAAGCGGCATCGCCGCGCGCGGGATCATCATCACGGACAGCCCCGTGGACGTTCGTCGATGGCGGGGCTGCAGGCCCTTTTCCGAAGCCTGACCGGGGCCGATCACGACAGCGGTCCCGCGAGCGCTGCGCGTCCCGCCGCGCATGGCGACCATCGCGATCCGGGATCGGAGCGGCCCGGACGTCCCGAACTGGGGACGCTGCAGTTGCTGACGGTGCTGTGGGGCCTGATGCCGACGACGATCCGTGGCCGCATCGGACCGGAGATCACGCAGCTGGTGCTGGGCGTGGTCGCCGGGTTCATGCAGGGACGCAAGAAGCAGCGTGAAGAAGCCAGGGAACACCAGCGCTGAGCGCTACCTGATCCACGAAAAAACGCGCCCGAGGGCGCGTTTGTGGTTGCAGGGGAGGCCTTACGCCTTCTCTGCGTTTCTCGCCTGATCGCGCAGCAGCTTGATCTGGTCGTGGTTGCGCAGGGTGCCGGCCAGCTGGCGCTGGACGACTTCCAGCACGCCCGCGGGCAGGTCCTTCTGAGCCGCCTTGCGGTAACGCGCGACGGCCACGTCCTCGCCGCGCTCGCATTCCTCGAGCATGGCCTTGTCGCTGTAGCCGGTCAGCGTGCCCTTGACCGCGACCCAGCCGCGATGCAGCGATCCGGCAGCGGTGCCGTCGTCCTCGGGCGTGCCGCCGTGCTGGCGCACCAGCTGCTGCAGTTCCGAGGCCGCCTGGCGGCATTCCGCGGCGCGCTGCGCGAAGACTTCGCGCAGGCTCGCGCCCTTGACGTGTTCGGCGCAGCTCAGGAAGCCGTACTCGCCGTCCTTGCAGGTTTCAATGAGCGTGTTCAGCTCGTCGATGACGTCCTTGTTGTCCATGGCAGTCCTTTCCGATCGGGGGAGTGGTAATGCCATGAATCAGCAAGTCACGTACCCGTCGGCAGTCCCATCGCGCGCCGCAGCGCCTCCAGGATCTGCGGCGGCGACGCTGGCTTGCGCAGCACGGTGAAGGTGGACTCCGCCGTCAACGCCTCGCTGAAACCGCTGATGAGCACGATGGGCAGGCCCGGGCGCCGCGCGCGCAGCTCGCGGGCCAGCGCCTGGCCGTCCATCGAACCCGGCATCACGACGTCGGAGAGGACGATGTCCACTGCCGCGCCGCTGCCGAACAGATGCAGCGCCTCATCCGCATCCTTGGCGCTGAGCACCTCGCAGGAGAAGCTCCGCAGCAGCCCCACGGTGACGCGGTTGAGTTCCTCGTTGTCCTCGACCAGCAGCACGCGCACGCCGGCCAGGCCGTTGACGAGGCCGTCGTCGCGGGTGCGCACGGTCCCGTCGACGCGCGCGCCGTCGGGCACGAGGCGCGCGCTCGTCTGCGCCGGCAGGAGCAGGGTCACGGTCGTGCCGGCGCCGAGCTGGCTGGCGATGCGCGCCGTGCCGCCGGCCTGCACGCAGAAGCCCAGCACCTGGCTGAGGCCCAGTCCCGTGCCCTTGCCGACGGTCTTGGTGGTGAAGAAGGGCTCGAAGACGCGCGCCAGCAGGTCGTCGGGAATGCCCGGGCCGCGGTCCGTGACGCTGATCGCGACGTACTCGCCGGGCGCCAGGTCCTGCACGTCGCCGGGCGAGGCGCGGCCCGCGTCGATCGTGATCTCGCCCATGCCGTTGGTGGCGTCGCGCGCGTTCAGCGAGATGTTGATCAGGGCGAGCTCCAGTTCGGACGGGTCCACGCGCACGCTCGGCAGGTCCGGCGCCATGGTCATCACCAGCTGCATGCGCTTGCCCAGCACGGTGACGAGCAGTTCCTTCATCTCGCCGAGCGTGGAGCGCAGGTCCACCACCTGCGGGTGGACCGGCTGCCGGCCCGCGACCCGCAGGAGGTGCTGGGTCAGGCGGCTGCCGACGTCGACCGAACGCATGATCGCGCCCAGCGGCATGGCCAGCGATTCGGCGTGCGGGCTGCGCTGGATCAGGTGGGCGCTGTTGCTGATCACGCCCAGCAGGTTGTTGAAGTCGTGCGCGACGCCGCCGGTGAGCCGGCCCAGCGCCGCCGTGCGCTGCGAACGCGAGCTGAGCTGCTCGGCCTCGCGCGTGCGGTCGATCGCCTCGTTGACGCGTTCCTCGAGTTCGTAGCGGCCCTGGTGGATCGCGGCGCTCGCATCTTCGAGCGCCAGCGCGACCTCGTCGCACTCGACCATGCCGGTCTTGCGCGCGCGCACCGGCTCACCGGCGCGCAGCTCGTTGGCGATCTCGTTGAGCGCGTGGATCGGGCCGGAGATGCGCCGGCTGATCCACAGCGCGCCGAACATGCCGAACAGCACCAGCAGCAGCGCGCCGATGGCGATCGGCTGCAGCGCGGCGCGCGCGCCGAAGCCGCCCGGTCCGCTGTCGCGCGGCACCGCGGTGATGACCGTCCAGCCTTGCGGCGACTTGCTGAAGTAGCCCGTCACCGGCTTGCCGTCGAGGTTGACGGATTCGAACTGCGCCTCGTCGCGCGTGGCCATCAGGCGCTTGAGGTCGTCGGTGCTGGGACGGCCGGCGTAGCTGATGCCGCCCGGGTGGCGGGCGACGACGTTGCCGTGGCCGTCGACGATGGAGGCGGTCCAGTCCGGCGGCAGGCGCTGTCCGTCGATGATCTGCTGCAGTTCCTGCGGCAGCACGGTGATGCTCATGTTCAGCCAGACATGGCCGCCGCGCTCGATCGGCTGGATGATCTGCGCTCGCAACTGGCCGGTCGCCGGGTCGGGGGCGAGGTCGCCCACCGCCGCCTGTTCGACCAGCGGGACGCCCTCGCGGACCGGCACCGGCCGCGACGCGGCGGTGGTGGTGGGCAGGCCGGGCGGCGGCGTGGCCGCGGCGGCGGTGCCGGCGGCCGCGACCAGGGAGGGGACGGACGGTGCCGTCGCCGAGGCGCCCGCCGTTCCGGCCGTGCCGGCGGTCCCGGCAATCTCCGGGGCCATCGCGGCCGTGGCGGTCGTTGCGGGGGCGGCCGTCACCGGCGGGATGGCCGCCGTCTCCGGTAGCCGCCCCGGCGCCAGCCGGGTGCTGAAGAGCGTCCGGTCGGGCGCGTTCAACTCCACCCAGCCCGACAGGCCCTGCATGGCGCGACGGGACTGCAGCTCCAGCATCGCGAGGTCGTCCGGCGGGATCTGCGGCGACGCGTCCAGGATCTGCGACAACGACAGCACCCGCGCGATGCCGGCGCGGCGGGCCAGTTCCTTGTCGACCACCATGGACAGCGCGCGCGTGCTGTCGCGCATGTGGCGCACGGTGGCCTCCCGCTCGTCGCTCCAGGTCTGCCAGCTGACCCACAGCGCCGCGATGATGCCCGGCAGCATCACGGACAGGACGAGCACGAGCAGGCGGGAACGGATCGGCAGGGGCATGGGCGGGGCGTCGGAGGAAGGACCGGCGGAGGACAGCGCCGGGAAACGGGGGAACCACCGCGGCCAGAGGCCGGTGGCGCGGACGCGGAGGCCGGCGCGTCGCGGCGGCAGATTATGGGCGGTGCTGTTCAAGGGCGTTCGGACGGGGCACCACGGGGGCAACGGCGTCGGCGGAGGGCTGGGGAACGTGGGGAGGAACCGGCACGGCGACACGCACGGCGACGGGCACGGCGACGGGCGCGTACGGGGGGCGAGGCGGGGGCGGCTTCAGCAGTGTGCTCAACGGCGTGCAGGGGCGGTCGCTGCCGCGCAGATAGACGGCGACCGGCCGCATGCGGCGGTTGCGCTGGCTGATGCTGCGCAGGCAGATCAGCAGCGGCACGGCCAGCACCGCGCCGGCCACGCCCCAGAGCCAGCCCCAGAACATCACCGAGAGCAGCACCGACAGCGGGTTCATCGACAGGCGCTTGCCGACCACCAGCGGGGTCACGAAATTGGATTCGATCGCGTGGATGCAGAGGTAGGACAGCACCGGGGCGGCCAGCGCAGCGACGCCGGAGTCGCCGAGCGAGGCCGCGAGCGACGCGACCAGCAGCAGCCCGCACATGATCAGCGGTCCGAGGTAGGGAATGAAGTTGAAGATCGCCGCCAGCGCGCCCCAGAAGCCGGGATTGGGCAGGTCCACGAACCACATCGCGCCCGCCACGATCAGGCCCACGCCGAAGTTGATGACGCTGACCGAGGCGACGTAGCGCGAGATGTCGCGTTGCGCGGCGCGCAGGCCGCCGAGCACCACCGCCCGCAGTCGCGGGCGATGCGGCAGCAGCTCGATGCAGCGCGACAGCACCCAGTGCTCGGAGGCGAGCAGGAAGTACAGCAGGATCGTGGTCGCGGCGGTGGACACCATGAACTTCAGCCCGACGCCCACCGCCTGGGCGGTCAGGGCGACGCTTTCGCTGGCGATACGTTCGCGCACGGGATCCGGCGGCGGCGTGGGCGCGGAGCGACTCGAACTCCGACGTTCGCCCGGCGGGCCGAAGCCAGGAATCGCCGCGCGCCATTTGTCCACCTGGTTCAGCGCCTGCGAAACCGCCGTCGGCGCCCGCTGCCACCATTGCGCCACCGGCTCGGCCAGCAGGGCCACGCTCAGTACCGTGCAGCCCACCAGCGTGGTCACCAGCATCGCCGCGCTCAGCGACTCCGGCATGCCGTGGTGCCGCATCGTGCGCACCGCCGGCGCCAGCACGAACGTCAGGATCAGCGCCACCAGCACCGGCAGGACGATCGCGCTCGCCTCCTTCAGCAGGAAGACCAGGGCGATCAATAGCAGGCCTCGCGTCGCCCAGCGGCGCATCGTGGTCGGGGGCAGGGCGGAGGGACGCAAGATGGTAAGGATGACGGGGGAAGGGAACTGGCAGTCGCTTCAAGCAAGCCTCGGGCCAGGAGGGAGCGGTACCACCGCCGCTGACCCGCTTGCGCCCTCTCCCGCACCGCGGGAGAGGGGCGAATCGGCACTACGCCTTTTACTCCCGCTCCCGCTTGCGGGGGAGTAGTGTGAGGGTCGGCGGCGGTGGAAGTATGGAAGCCCAGGTGCGCGCTTTCCGATTGAGCGGAGGTTGGCGACAAGCATGGGGACGTGAGGGGACCGGCGTTCGGTAAACGGTGCCGAAAGCCTTGCGCGGAATCTGAGGGAAGGCGAGGTCCACGGACGTTGGGCGAACCGGCGCGGGGTCATCGAGAGGCGTTGAGGGGATCCGCTGGTCGATGCACCCGATTCCCGGCAGGCCCCGTGCCTACTGCGTTTGCGGCGTCCGGGCAGGCACGCCGAATGGCGCGCGCTCCGCCATATGAAACTTCTCCGGCGAGGTGGCATGGTCCTTGCGCTGATGGCTCCAACAGGCCGGTTCGCCGGCACTGCCTACAACCTGTTCCCGTCCTCGTCGGCGGGGACTCTCCGGAACCGGTTGCAGGCAGCCTCACTCTCTACCGGACAGGAGTCTCACAAGTGGGAGCAATGGAACTCAGGCACGAGCACAGACAGACCCAGACGCTGTCGCCTCGCCTCCAGCACGCCGTGCGTCTGCTGCAGATGTCCTCGCTGGACTTCTCCACCATGGTCACGGACATGCTGGGGCGCAATCCCTTCCTCGAAGTCACCGAATCCTCGGACGATTCGTCACCGCTGGAAGCGGAGATGCAGGTCGCGCCGTCGCCGGTGATGTCCGACGCGCCGGAGCCCTTCCCGGACGACCGCGAGATCTGGCGCGCGGAGGGCTCCGGCTCGATGCGCCGGGCGGAAGACGGCGAACTCAGCGCGCTGGAGATGACCGCCGCGCAGACCAGCCTGCGCGAGCATCTGCGCAGCCAGCTCAATGTGCTGCGGCTGTCGCCGCGCGATCTGGTGCTGGCGACCATCGTGGCCGAGTCGGTGGACGACGACGGCTATCTGCGCAGTTCGCTCGAAGAGCTGGCGGCGGTCGCGCAGATGCAGCCGCCGGTGGGCATCGACGAGATGCAGATCGCGCTCAAGCGCGTGCAGGCGCTGGATCCGCTGGGCGTGGGTGCGCGCAACGTGGCCGAATGCCTGCTGCTGCAGTTGCCCAAGCTGGAGGACGCGCGCAGCCGCAATCTGGCCGAACGCATCATCTCGCAGCATTTGAACCTGCTCGCCTCCCGCGACATCCCGTCGCTGGCGCAGTTGCTGGACGTGAGCGTGGCGGAAGCCGAGTCGATCTGCCTGAAGCTGCGTCGCTTCGATCCGCGGCCGGGCTGGCGCTACGAGACGACGCAGGCCGCGTACATCGTGCCGGACGTGCTGACGACCAAGGTCCGCGGCCAGTGGCGCGTGCAGCTGAATCCGGCCGTGATCCCCAAGGTGCGGATGAACCAGGTGTACGCCGAGCTGTTCCAGCGCCATCGCCAGCAGGGTCATGCGGAAATGGCCAATCACCTGCAGGAGGCCCGCTGGACGATGCGCAACATCGAGCAGCGCTTTTCGACCATCCTCGACGTGGCCAACGCGATCGTGAAGCGGCAGCGCCACTTCCTGGAGTTCGGTGCGATGGCGATGAAGCCGCTGGGGCTCAAGGAGATCGCCGATGAGGTGGGCATCCACGAGTCGACGGTCTCGCGCGTGACCAACAACAAGTACCTCGCGACGCCGAGCGGCGTCTATGAGCTGAAGTATTTCTTCTCGCGCGCGATCGTGAGCAGCAACGGCAGCGCCTGCTCGGGCACCGCGATCCGCGGGCTGATCAAGGACATCATCGAGGCCGAGCGCGCGGAGAACCCGTTCTCCGACGCCGAGATCACGCGCCAGCTCGCCCGCCAGGGCCTGGTGGTCGCGCGCCGCACGGTGACCAAGTACCGCCAGATGCTGCGCATCGATGCGGTCGAACGGCGGCGCCAGCACAGCTGACGAACAGATTCCCGAGGCGTGATGGAGACAAGGACGGAGCCCCAAGAGGCTCCGTTTTCATTGGGGCGGTCCGGGTCGATGGTGAAGGAACCTCGGACCGCCGCCCTCGACTGAGGCGCTCTTTCGGAGTGTCCTCCCATGATGTCTTTTCCGATCACCGCCGCAACCGGCTGCCATGACCTGGGCGACGGATTCGTGAGCGGGCCGCCCGAACGTCGCGCCGAGACGAGCGACCACAGCGGCTGCCTCGACTTCCCCGGCTCCGCCGCAGACGTTCAGGCGACGGTCCCCCGCCAAGCGGTCATCCGCGAAGTCCGGCGCATCGTCGACATCTGCAGGGCGGGTGGCGACGACAGGGCTTCGGCGCAGGTCGGCTTCTGGAATCGGACGCTCGCAGGGCTGTGCAGCGACACGGCCAAGGCGCTGGGAGGGGCCTGTCTCGAGGAGCTGCGCTGGCACTACCTCCAGTTCAGCCGGCGCAACGATCCGTCCTGGTGGCCCTTGTGCGCTCAGATCGAAGAGCACTTCCATCTGAAGGATCAGCTGGAAGCGTTACTGCGCCGCTACCGGAGCCCCGACGAAGCCGGCGCGGCGAAATCGGAGATCCGGGAGCGCTACGAGGCCGTCCTCGCGGCGTCACTCGCTGAAGCGCAGGACCTCCATGCTGAACGTCTACGACTGTCGGGCGGGGCGGCTCCGAGGACCGCTGGCGATCTGACGCCGAGCGATCGGCCCGGCAGGCTCGCTTCCCCGCGGGCGCGATCTTTGCAGCCCTCGGCGCCCCCGCTGTCGATGCATTTCCCGTCACGTCTGACGCCGACTGCGCCGCCGATGTCGTCGTCCTGGTTCTATGAGAACCGGATCGCCCCACCTCCGACGGACATCAGCGATCCGAGGAAGCCTTCGACGGATCCGACGGCTTCACGTCCTTGACCAGGCTGTCGCGCCGCTCCGCGTCGAGTCCCGGCGTGGAGCGCAGATCGGTGTCCACCTGACCCTGCTTCAGGTCCTCATGGGCCTGACCGATGACGGCGCGCTGATCCTCGCCCGCCGCGCCGGATCCCATGCCGCCGGTCGACTCGCCGCCGGTGCTCTGATCGCGTTCATGCGGCAGCTGCGCGTCGTCGTTGTGCGTCGGCGCGGCGTCGGGCTCGACCGAACCGGGCGCCACGGGCGACTTGTCGAGCATGCGGCGCGACGGCGCCGGGCCGCTGTCTGAACTGCTTCTGGTCTTGGTGTCCGCCATGACGGCTCCTCGTTGACGATGTCGTCCGGAATCGGCAAGCGGCCGGCCCGGTGCTCCGACGGCGACGCACTGGACGGATCGCGGTGCCACTCAAGACCTTCGATCATTGAAAGCGTCACCGCGCCTGTCGATACCATGTTTCCGATCTCACCTTCGAGTTGCGCTCTGGATCAGCTGTTTGAAGCGCAGGAGTTCCATCCGAACAAGCGTCAAGAATTACCGTGGCACGCCGCGCTGAGAGCTTGTCTGGCAGGCGACCTCCCGGCAGGCAGCCTTCCGCCGCTCGCCGGAGAACAGCCCGGGTCCAAGGCGTCCCGTCCGCAGTCGATCCGGGATCTGGATGTCGTCCTCGCCTGCTTTGAGCAGCCTCGCCAGCACGGGGAGAGACTGAGAGCGTTGTTGTGCTTTTGTGTGTCGGAGTTGGCCCGCCAGCTCCGGAAAGATCCGACTGCGGACGCCGCCAACGCGACGAGCTTGCTGACCGCGGCCCGCCGCTTGTCGCGATGTCTGGAGGCGTACGAGGCATGGCCGGACATCCGCCACCTTTATGAACAAAAGATGAATCGATCGTTCCATGCGCTGCTCGTGCCGCGCTGGCAACGTCTGAACGCGCTGTGGGAGGACGTGCGTCACGCGGCGGAAGGTTCCGGAATCGATCCGAGGGACCCGGGCGTCCTGAGGCTGGAACACGTCAACGACTTGCACAGGCGCATCGACTCGTTGGTCGGAAGCACCAGCGACATGCTCGCGACTGGAAGCGTCTTCTCCACGCTGGCGAGTCCGGGAGCGCTGGACGATCGCGATCTGCGCAAGGTGCTGTCGACGTACGAGGACATCGCTGCGGAGGCGCTGCGTCGCGCCGAGGTGAAGGGCAGCCCCGGCGCCGCGGTCGCGGTCCGGCGCCGCATCGCCGCGTATGACGGCAAGCGACTGGAGCTGCTGCTCCTGGACGAAAAGATGTCTGAGATGCGGAACGCATTGCTGGGGGCACGCATGGTCCCTGCGCGCACGGATGGCCCTAGGCCGCAGCGTCCGGTGGCGATGGTTGCGCTCCCGCGGCCCTCGTCGAGTTCCTCGCTCTCTTCCTCCGACAATGAGGGCGCATCGGCACGGCCCGTGCAGGTGGAGGGATTCACCGAGCTCTTCGAGCGCGGCTGACGACGCTTGCATCGCGGGCGGCAGCCGGGAGACCTGCGGCGGAACGGCGCTTGCCCGCCCCCGGCATGCAAGCCTGGAAATCCCGCTTCACCCTCCTCGATACCGACCTCATGCTCTGGGGTCAGCTGTTGCTCGGCGCGCTGGTGATCATCGTCGGCGCGCTGCTGCTGCACGCCGTCCTGCGACCGATCGCGCAGCGCCTGGCGCGGTTCTCGCCGCTGCTGACCTCGGTCGTGCAGCGCATCGACAACCCGGTCCGATGGGCCCTTCCGCTCATCGGCCTGCTGATCGCCGCACAGGGCGTGCCCGACACGATGCCCGGCATCAACGGCGTGCAGCATCTGCTGGGCGTGCTGTGCATCATGGCGATCGCGGCGGTGGCCGCAGGCGCGATCACCGGCGTCGCCAACGGCGTGGCGTTGCTCAATCCCGCGGACGTGGAGGACAACCTCGCCGCCCGCCGCATCCAGACGCAGACCAAGGTGCTGGCGCGCGTGGCCAAGGGGGCGGTCATGCTGACCGCACTGGCCTTCATCCTGATGACCTTCCCGCGGGCGAAGCAGGTCGGCGCCAGCCTGCTGGCTTCCGCGGGCATCGCCGGGCTGGTCTTCGGCCTGGCCGCGAAGTCCGTCTTCGGCAACCTGCTGGCCGGCCTCCAGATCGCGATGGCGCAGCCGATCCGCCTCGACGACGTGCTCATCATCCAGGGCGAATGGGGCCGGGTGGAGGAGATCACCTCGACCTACGTCGTACTCAAGATCTGGGACGAGCGCCGGCTGGTCATCCCGCTGCAATGGTTCATCGAGAACCCGTTCCAGAACTGGACGCGCACCAGCTCAAGCATCCTGGGGACGGTGATGCTCTGGGTCGACTTCACGCTGCCCGTCAACGAACTGCGCGAGAAGGCCACGACCATGTGCAAGGGCTCCGCCCACTGGGACGGCCGCGTCTGCGGCGTCCAGGTGGTCGAGACGACCGAGCGCACGATGCAGATCCGTGTGCTCGTCAGCGCGAAAGATTCGGGCAAGGCCTTCGACCTGCGCTGCGAGCTGCGCGAGGGCTTGATCGCCTGGCTGCAGAAAACACACCCGCAGTCGTTGCCGCGGGTGAGGGCCTTGGTCGAGGACATCCCCGCACCCGCAGCCCCCGTGCTGAAACCATCGCTGCCGCCGTCACCGGCGCCCTGACTGCATCGCGCGAGCAAGGAGAGGGGCAACCGGGTCCCCTTTTCTCCATCTCCCTCCTTTGCTTGCCTCCCGGCAAGCAAATTCCCTCCCTAAGTTCCGAAAAGGGGACCCGGTCGCCCCTCTCCCGGATCACCGAGGTGCTCAAGCATCAGTCGGAGCACGTCGTCGATCTCCGCCTGCTCGTTGAGGTAGTACCTCGCATGGCTGTGATCGAGTCTCGGACCGACACGCACCGTGACCCAATCTGCCGCCGCACGCTCGAAGGCCGGCTCATCGTTGGTGTCGTCGCCGACGTAGAAGCCCGCATCGGCGCCGTAACGCGCGGTGAGCCGCGTCATCGCATCGCCCTTGTCGGGCGCGCCGTCGACAAGCACGTTGACCACGCGCTTGCCCGGTTCGGTGAGGACCCCTGGCGGGAGTTCCGCGATGAGCGCGGCGATCGCCTCCCGCGCGGCCACCGGATTGGGCGCCATGCGGTAATGGATCGCGATCGAGGCGCCCTTGTCCTCGATCGTGGCGCCGGCCCGGTTCAGGTCGGGCTCCATGCGCAGCATCCTGTCCCGGAACGCGCCCAGCGTGGTGACCACGCGCGGGTCAGGCCCGTCGAACTCATCCTCCGCCCCGTGGTTGCCGACGATGTGCGTGGGCTTGAATCCGAGCCGGTGCCGCACGTCCAGCACCTGCCGCCCGCTGACCACCGCGATCGGCAGCCGCGCCGCCAGCCGCTCAAGCAGCTTCGCGGTGGACTCGGGCAGCCGGGCCTCGTCCGGATGCATGACGATGGGCGCCAACGTGCCGTCGAAGTCGAAGCCCAGCAAGGGGCGGCGTGTCATGAGGCGGGCGATCGCGGCGCGGCCCTCCGCGTCGAGCAGATATCGCGTCGGCATCATGGCGTCATGGTCTCCTCTCCGGCTTCCCGCGAACGCCGCTGCACGCGCCGCGTGATGCGCTCGCGCAGCCGCCATTGACCGGCGTCGGTGAGCATGCGGCCGGCCCAGCGGTAGACGTTGAATTCGCGCACCGTCATGCGCAGGCTGGCCATGCGCTCGCGCTGTTCCTGCGTCGGCATGAGCGCCGCACGGTGCAGGGCGTCGGTGGTTTCCTCGACGTGGTACGGGTTGATGACCAGCGCCTCCTGCAGCTCGCGCGCCGCGCCGGCGAAACGGCTCAGGATCAGCACGCCCTGTTCGTCGTCGCGCGCGGCGATGAACTCCTTGGACACCAGGTTCATGCCGTCATGCAGGCTGGTCACCACGCACATGTGCGCGGCACGGTAGAGCGACATCAGCGCCGCATGGTCGTGGTGCTCGGCCAGCAGCACGACCGGCTTGTAGCCAGCCTCGCCGAAGCGCAGGTTGATGCGCTCGGTGACGCGGTGGATACGGTCCTGGAACTCGCGGTATTCCTCCAGCGCGTTGCGCGTCGGCGCCGCCACCTGCACGAGCACGAAGCGCCCCTGCCACTGCGGATGCTTCTCCAGCAGCCGCTCGACCGCGTGCAGCCGCTCCAGGATGCCCTTGGTGTAGTCGAAGCGGTCCACGCCGACCGCCATCACGGTGTCGGGCGCGAGCTTGAGGCGCTCGAACACGGCGGCGCGCGCGTCGGCCGGGGACGCCCAACCGGCGCGTTCCTCGTCGGTCGGCCAGGCGATCGAGATCGGATAACTCTGGACCAGCGTCGGTTCGTCCTGGTAGCTGATGGTGGAGTGCTCGTGCTCGATCCGCGCTTCCAGGTAGCGGTCCACCGTCTCGGTGAAGTTCTTGCAATGGAAGCGGGTGTGGAAACCCAGGATAGTGCTGCCCAGCATGCCCTGCAGCAGCTCGCGTCGCCACGGGCAGATGCCGAAGGACTCGGGGTTGGGCCAGGGGATGTGCCAGAAGGTGATGATGGTCGCCTTGGGCAGCTTGGCGCGGACCATCGCGGGCAGCAGCGCGAAGTGGTAGTCCTGCACCAGCACCACCGGATCGTCGCCGCGGGCCTCGGCCACGACCGCATCGGCGAAGCGCTGGTTCACGGCCTTGTACTGCGCCCAGTCCGATTCGCGGAAGACGGGGCGGACGTGCGCCACGTGGCACAGCGGCCACAGGCCTTCGTTGGCGAAGCCCTGGTAGTAGCCGCGTTCTTCCTCTTCGCTGAGCCAGACGCGGCGCAGCAGGTAGTCCTGCGTGTCGGGCGGCACCGCGACGCGGTCGTGCGCGTCGACGACGTCCCGGTCGGCGCTGCCGCTGCCGTGCGCGATCCAGGTGCCGGAGCAGGCGCGCATCACCGGCTCGACCGCGGTGACCAGGCCGCTGGCGGGCCGGCTGACGGTGATGCCGTCGGGACCGCGCTGGTGGATGTAGGGCTCGCGGTTGGAGACCACGATCACCTGGTCGCCGCGCAGCTGCGTGCGCAGCAGGCCGCGCAGGCGTTCGGGGTCCCAGGGCGTCAGCGGGCCGTGCTCGCGGTAGAGGTTGTCCTCGAGTTCGCGGATGTGCTGGCGGATCTCGACCTCCAGCGGCTGCAGCTCGGGCGGCGCCGTTTCGGGTCCGCCACGGAAGCCGCCCGTGTTGAGCAGCGGCCGGACCAGCCCCTCGCCGCGCAGGATGGCGCGCATGCCGGAGACCCAGCCGCGCCAGCTCAACTGCGCCACGATCATCGTGATGCCGGCGATCGCCAGACCCAGCACGGTGATGAAGATGATCATGTAGCGCCGCGTGTCCAGGCTGCGCCGGTCAGGCAGGCTGAGGTCATGCAGCAGCACCAGGCGTTCAGCGTCGGGCTGCGCCGGATTGACCGGGAACACGCCGATGTGGACGGCGCCGCTGGTCAGCTCCAGACGGGGATCCTTCAGCGCGGCGCTGGCTTCTGCCTCCTTGCAGCTGAGCGAGCCCGGGAAGCCCTTGGTGCTCATGACTTGCGTGCCGTCGGGCGCGCACAGCGCGATGCCGACGAGGCGCTCGTCGAGCACGCCGCGCTCCAGCAGGTTGCGCAGACGTTCGCGCTGGGCGCTGGGGTCGATGTCGCTGATGGCGACGGACAGGGTCTTGGCGACCATGGCGCCGCGCAGGCTGAGGTCGCGCGAGAACCAGCGCAGCGTCATGCGGTCCAGCAGCGGCAGCGCCAGCAGCGCCGCGACGGTCAGGGTGATCAGCAGCGGGACCAGGAAGCGGATCTGGAGGTGGAGCGACTTCATGCCGGGTCCCCCGCGCGACGCGGCGCAGGGTGCTTCATCGCATGCATGCCGCCGAGCGCGAGCCCGGCCGCGAACGCGCCGTAGACGAGCAGCAGGCTGGCGACCGATGGCGGCCGCGTGCCCGAGGCCGTGGCGCGTTTGTCGGCGCCGGGCGTCAGCACGCTGGGGGTGACGACGCGGTCGACGCCCACGGCGACCGCCGTCAGCAGCAGCGCGTCGGTGACGGCGTTGCCGCGCGTGGGCCGGCGGCGCATCGCGCGCAGCCGGTCGTAAAGGGCGCCCCACACCATGCCAGTGGCGGCGTGCAGCGCGATGTCAGCGGCAGAGGTCTTCAGCGGCGGACGGCCGACGCGGTACTCGGAACGACCGACCAGATGGGCATGGTCGGACCGGCTGCCGCGCAACAGCGCCAGCCCTGAGAACAGGCTGGCCAACACGCCGTCGGCGCATGCCCGGCGCAGCGCCGGGAGCAGCAGTGCATTCAAAGGCGACTCCTGTGACAGAGGGAAACAAGCCCCTGACGATGGCAATCGCCGTGCCGCCCAGGTCCGGTGCGGGTCGGCATGCGCCCGCCCGGCCCGGCTGTGGCCCGCGTGTCGCCCCGACGGGCCTCCGCCCGGGCGTCGTGCGGGATCAGTTCACGGCCGTAGGCGGCGGCATGTAGGGCGGTTCGCGCACCGGCACCGGGTTTTCGCCCGGAATGGGCGGATCGATGATGCCGGGCGGATCGTCGCCGGGCTCGGGCGTCGGGCCGTGCGGCGGCGGCGGAACGAAGGGAACCTCGTTCGGATGCGGCGGACTCGGCGGGATCGAATGGGCCTCGAAGGGCAGGGGCAGTTGGTGCATGGCGTTCCTTGTCGTCGCGCGACGCCTTGCAAGCGGCGCGCCTGATGCCATCCGGACGTTCTGTCGGCAAGCGCTGCCGAAGCGGGCGCCGCGACTGGCGCGGGGGCGGCACCGCGTTTGCCGGAACACGATGGACACAGAAGCCCCAGGAGCCCGCCTCATGAGCCTCATGAACGACCCGGCATTCGAGACGTCCCGCCCCGCGGTGCGGGCGGCCTCGCCCAAGCCCGATCAGCCGCGGCGCTCGACAGAGGATCGCCCGGCCGATCCGCCCGCGCCCGGCCCCGACCAGGCGCCGCACGAGCATCCCGACGATCCGGGCGTGCATCCGGACGGTCCGAAGCGTTACCACGACGACCACGCCGCGCCGGCACGCCAGCAGATGGACCGCCACGTGGAGCAAGGAGAACCCGCATGAGGTCGCATGTCCTGCCGCAGGCCGACTTCCGCGCGGACCTGATGGCGC
Source organism: Mitsuaria sp. CC2 (assembly GCF_048957715.1). Lineage (NCBI taxonomy): Bacteria > Pseudomonadati > Pseudomonadota > Betaproteobacteria > Burkholderiales > Sphaerotilaceae > Roseateles > Mitsuaria sp. CC2. Next base: position 26,676 of record NZ_JARVXN010000042.1, read on the forward strand.
GCGACGAGGTCGTGGCGCTGCTGGTCGACGACCATCAGCGCGCGCAGCACGCCTTCCACCAATTCGACCGGCTCTGGGCGCTGGGGGATCACGAATCCTGCGAGGCGCTGGTGCGCCGCACCTGCGCGCTGCTGACGGTGCATGCGACGCTGGAGGAGGAGGTGTTCTATCCGGCGGTGCGCAGGTGCCCGGAGATCGGCGTCGTCGAGCGTCGCCTGATCAACGAGGCCGAGATCGAGCATCTCGTGGTGCGCATCCTGATGTCGCAGTTGCGCCGCATGCGCGCGGACGATACGCAGTTCGCGCCGCTGGTGGGTGTGCTCGGCCGCTACGTCACCCACCATGCGCAGGACGTGGAGCAGGGCATCCTGCCGCGCCTCACGCATGCGTCTTCGGTCGATTGGCGCGCGCTGTCGGGGGCGCTGCGCCGGCGTCGCGACGAGCTCGACCGCCAATGGCGCGACGAACTCAGCCTGGAGAGCCGGGAGTACGAGCGTCAGCAGGACGCGTGAGCCTGGCGGCCGCGCGTTCGGCGCGACGCGCCAACGATGCGACCAGCGGATGCGCCGTGAACTGCGCGAGCAGACGCTCCTTCTGCTGCGCCGTCAAGGTGGAGGCCTCGATCATCGACGGCCAGGTGGCGAAAGCCGCCTTCACGCAGCGCGTGATCGCCGTTTCCGCCGGCTTGACGGGAATCCGCAGGCGATCACAGAAGACCTGCAGCAGTGCAGGCGACATCGACTGCCGCAAGAGAGGCGCGCCACTGCCGTCCGATGTGGCGGCGCGCCGCGGCAGCAGAGGCGGCGGCAGGATGTGGAGCGCATGGCCGCGCAGGCGGTGGAACACCGCATAGGCCACGAGGTCGTAGGCGGGCGAGAGCGTCGGGGTGATGCCATCGAGGTAGCGCACGCCGATGTTCTTCAGGTGCATGTCGGCATTGCCGATCAACTCGTTGACGACGATGCGCCGCAGCAGTTCGTGCACGGCCGGCTCGCCCATGGACGCCTCGGTCATCAGCACCGCCGCGAGATCGAGGTAGCTGATGCGCTCGCCGTCCGGCCCGCGGCCGTACTTGTCCTCCGGCGCGCAACCGAGGATCTGCGCGAAGTCTTCGACATGGATGCGTCCCGCCGGCGATCGGTCGAAACGCGTCACGGCCAGGAAATTGGTTTCCGCCGTGGCGTCGCCGAGGTCGTAGCCGTGCTGCAGTCCCAGCCGTTCCAGCGGCTCCAGCGCAGCCTCGCAGGTGTCCACGCCGGCGGCGCGCGCCAAGCGCAGGCTGAGCTCCTCGACTTCGGGCAGCAGCGGTTGGCCCACCACCGGCAGCTTCGCGATGATGTGGGTGTCATGGTCCTTGGTCCGCCCGACATAGCGTTCGCCGTCCCGGATGACGCCGAGCTTGGGCTGCACGCCCGACAGCGAGACGCCTTCGTCGAGCGGATCCGCCGTGACGGACATCTCCAGCGCGTCCTGTCCTTGCGTGACGTAGCGGGCGAGTTCCTCGCGGGTCAGCTCGATCGGGAGTGCATGGACGTTGCCAGGCAGGTCCTTGCCGCAGGCCGCAAGCATCTCGAAGTGGTCGTTCGGCGCGCAGTCGCGGAGTTCCGCGACGTGATGGCGGAACACGCCCTCCGGCAGCAGGTTCTGGAAGAAGCTCGGCAGCAGCCAGCCCGCCGCCGGCGAGTGACGCCCGTTGAAGCTGACCGAGCGGATGTTGCGCCACAGCGCGGCCTGCGCTTCGGGCGTGGCCGCCCGCATGGACAGTGACAGCGTGGGCGTCGGCGTCCCCGGACCGGCACGCGTCATGAGGTCCTCGTCGGCGACGAAGCGGTTGATCACCGAGTCGCCGTTCAGGACGTACTGGAACAGCACGCCCATGCGCATCGTGCCCAGGTGGATCGCCAGGACCTTCACGTTCATGGGAGCCTCCTTGCGGCCGGCATGGTGGCGGCACCGGGGGTCGCGTCGCGCTGCGCGTGCAGCGCTTCCAGGGCCTCGGTCACCACCGACCGCACAGGCGGTCCCAGGACGTCTCCGGCGGCGACGGCCCGGGCGGCGCCCTTGGGCACCAGCACCAGTTCGAGTCCCAACTGATGGGCGACCGCCATCAAGGTCGAGACGCGGAAATCTTCCTGTCCGCTGAGCACATGGGTGAGCGTGCGGGAGGAAATACCCGCCGCGCCGGCCAGACGGGCCTGCGTCACCCCGTTTCGCCGGGCCGCGTCGCGCAGGGTGTCCGCAATCTCAGGAAGCGTCATCATGGCAATAAAGTTCCAATTCGTTCCGAAAAGGTACTTTATTGCTGAATGCCGGTCAAGCAGATTGGAAATAAAGTGCCATAAATGAAGAATGTGGAACTATGTTGCCATATCAGCGCAACGGCACCGCAGGGGACATGACGCGAGGCAGCAGCCATCGCTCTCGGATCGTCTCCACCTGACGGGCACGTGCGCGCCGCTTGCGCACAGCCGGACTGCAGCAGGAAAAGCGGGCCGCCAGCCTCGCCAGCACACGCCCCACCGGATGGGTCTGCGGGATGCGCTTGTTCGCGGACCAGACCCCGCGCAAGTCGTCCATCCAGGCGGTCACCTGGGCCACCTCCCGTTGTTGCAAGGGCGTCCGGCCACCCTTGTTCGCGTCGAGGAACTGCCATGCGGTGTCCATGAACGAGGTCATGCGATCGCCGCAGGCGGGGCAGTCGGCGTGACGCCATTGCCGATGCCGGCGCTTCACTTCTGAAAGCGTCACCGGGGGCGGCATGGGAACCGGCGATTGGGAGCGAAACCCTGCGCGCAGGCGGGGAAACGTCTCCCGTAGCCGGTCCTTCAATCGGGAAAGGAAATCCTGCTGGCGCTGCTGCTGCCCGCCGTGACGAGGCGTCGCGACGGACTCAGGCGTCTCCGCGCAGCCGTGACCATCCTCCGCGCGATGGCACCGGGGCGTTGTGACAAGGAAGGGATTCGACATGGTGAGGGTCCGCAAGCGCCTGTCGCCGACCCGGTCGGGCCGTCGCGATGACGCATCGGACTCTGTCGATCCCCGTCCCTGGTAGTTCGTGTCAGCGCGACGCCGGGGTGCTGGCCGCGCCGGCGGCCGCCGGGAAGGCGGCCTGCGGTCCCGCGGCGCCGGTGGCGGTGACGCGCCAGATGACGTTGCCGACGTCGTCAGCCACCAGCAGCGCGCCCTGGCGGTCGAGCGCGACGCCGACCGGACGCCCCATCGCCTGGCCCTGCGCGTCGAGGAAGCCGGTCACCACATCGACCGGCAGACCGCTGGGCTTGGCGCCGACGAAAGGCACGAACACCACCTTGTAGCCCGCCGGCACCTTGCGATTCCACGAACCGTGCTGGCCGATGAACATGCCGTGGGCGAATTCCTGTGTCAGCTGGTTGCCGTCAGAGGAAGCCAATCCGAGCGAGGCGGTGTGCGCGCCCACGGCGAAGTCCGGCACCAGCGCCTTCTCCACGAGCTCGGGCCGCTGCGGCTTGACGCGCTCGTCGACGTGCTTGCCGTACCAGCTGTAGGGCCAGCCGTAGAAGCCGCCGTCCTGGACCGAGGTGATGTAGTCGGGCACCAGGTCGTCGCCGAGTTCGTCGCGCTCGTTGACCGCGACCCAGAGCGCCTTGCTCGTGGGCTCCCAGGCCAGGCCGACCGGATTGCGCAGGCCCGACGCGAACACGCGCGTCGAACCGCTCTGCAGGTCGATCTCCAGGATCGCGGCGCGACGCTGTTCGTTCTCGATGCCGTTCTCTGCCACGTTGCTGTTGGAGCCGATGCCGGCGTAGAGCTTGGTGCCTTCCGCATTCGCGATCAGGCTCTTGGTCCAATGGTGGTTGATGGTGCCGCCGGGCAGGTCCGCGACCTTCGTCGGCTTGCCGGCCAGCCGGGTCTGCCCGGTCGCGTAGGGGAAGCGCACGATCGCGTCGGTGTTGGCGACATAGAAGCTGTTGCCGACCAGCGCCATGCCGAACGGCGAGTTCAGGCCCTCCGCGAACGCGAAACGCTGGTCCGCGACGCCGTCGCCGTTGGTGTCCCGCAGCAGGGTGATGCGGTTGGCGCTCTTGGGCGTGGCGCCGGCTTTCTTCTGGAACTGCTTGGTGATCCAGGCCTTGGGGCCCTTGCCGTCGTCGGGGCGCACCGGGGCGTTGGTCTCGGCGATCAGCACGTCGCCGTTGGGCAGCACGTAGAGCCAGCGCGGATGGTCGAGCTTGTCGGCGAAACGCGCGACCGCCAGACCGGCCGCGGCCTGCGGCTTGGCGCCGGAGGGCCAACCGATCGCCTTGGCGACGTTGATCGTCGGCACCAGCGCCTTCTGCGGCTCGGGCAGCGCGGGGTTGGGACCGTAGCCGGGCGGGGTCGCGGGTTGCGCCTCGAGCGCGAGCACCGCGGCAGCGGCGCAGGAGAAGGCAGCGCCCACGATGACGCGGCAGACCAGGGACGACTTGTTCATTCGGGTTCTCCATCCAGAGGCCGCCCCGGCAAGGGCGGCAGCAGCGATGCAATGAGCAAGCGGAGTGCCCGCCGGGGATGGAGCCCGGAACGGGGGCAGTCCGCGTCGTCCCGTTGTCGCGCTACCGGATCTTTCGGCGTTGCAACTGGCGCCACAGCGTCGATGCGCCGTGTCTGACGCGTTCCGCGAATGTCCGTGCCTTGGAGGGGGCGGCCGGCTGGTCGATCCCGCGTCGCGACGCCTGCGCCTGTCGGCGTTCGTGTTCCATCGCCCTCAATGCCTCTGAGGCATCCGCAAGAACCGCTTCGAACGGCGTCGAGGCGTCGCCGGTCGCCACGGCCCGCTGGAGCGCCCGAAGCAGGGCCATCCGCTCGTTCCCGACGCCGTCAAGGACCGACTCGTCGCCCAGCGGCGTTTCCCGGGACTGTCCCGGTCTGCCCAGTCGCTCGGAGGTGGCCAGGTCCCCCTGGGCGCGCACGAAGGCCTTGTCCATCTCAAGCGGGTCGAGCCGGAGGAGGGCGGACCGAAGGACGTCGTCCAGCGGCTGCCCGGCGAGCTCGCTCGGGGACGTTCCGTCCGGGGTCACGAACAGTCCGGATGCCGACAGGGCGTTCTCCGATCTCTCGCAGATCTCTCTGAGCGGGCGGGCGGAGAGGGCGGTGTGGTGGGAGGCGAACCGCCCGCTGGCGTCGATCCCGAAGTCGCTCCAGGCGGGCCTCACGTGTCCCAGCATCCATTGACCGACGACGGCCCGCTGGAGCGTGGCGGCGTCCGGAAGCGTCGCATCGGTCGGCGGCGATCCGGCGATCGCATCCACGATGACGACGCGCGGCTCCCCGGCGCAAAGCGGGGCGCTGACGGTGGCCTGGGGGAGGCAGAGGTCGACGCCGGTCTGTCGGCGGACCTCGCGGTGCATCGCCGCGCCCATGACTGCCCGGAGGGCCGCCTTCGTCGCCTCCCTCACGGCGCCCGATCCTGGCGGCGCGGGAGGGATCGCCAGGAGCCGAAAGACCGGCAGGCCGTCGTCGGCGTTGACGACCCCTTCGGTCGTGCTGCCGGACAGACGGTGCGCGGGGGACTCACCGCGCCATTGACGTGCCTGCGCAGCGCGCCTGGCCGGCGAGGCTTCCGCCTGTGCCTGGCGGGCGAGTTCGCTGCGCAGCGGTTCGGGTCGACACGCGCGGCGCTGGATTTCCGCGTAGTTCTGTCGCATCTGATCGATCCCCTGGAGGCACAGGGAGGCGAGGTCGAGTTTGGCCTGGCCCTTCTTCTGGCTCTCGCAGCCACCGCGCTCTTTCCGTTCGATGTACCCGAGGAGGCGCGCGCGCAGGGCCTGGGCTTCGTTGTCGTCGAAGATCTTTTCTTCGTGCGCGCGGGTCCACAGCCGGTCGTAATCGCGTTTCACCGCGGCAAAGCTGGTCGGATCCCCGGGATTGACGGCCCTGCCGACGGCCGTGGTCGCCTTTCGTACCGTCCTGATCGCGCCGTGGCCGGCGGTGCGCAGCACCGAGAGGGCGGCCGGCCTGGTCTTGGCGGATCGCGCGTCGCCCGTCCGGCCATCCGTCGACGGCTCCACGCGGCGGGACACGCGTGCCTTCAGCTTCTGGAGGAAACCCCGCCGCTTCCAGTCGGCGGGCGTCGGGGTCGCGTGAGAATCGACAGTGGCGGTATTCCCGTCCGGAAGATGGCCTGCAGACGTCACTCGCGTCATGGAAATGGAGCTCCTCGTGGTTTCGCCTTCTTGCCGGCAGAAGTGCTCCCGGCCAACGGATGAGTCTGCGAACGACAGTCAGCCGTTCGGTGATCGGAGATCCCGCTGCTGGCGACGGCGGTGCTGCAAGACGACCGGCAGGTCGGAGCATCGGACTCGCGACGCATGACCTGGCACCCCGCTTGCTCAACGGGCTGCTGGTTCGAACGGATGTGCCGGTGCCCTTGGGGAGAACAATGAAAACGATGCGAAACACCGCCTGCGCGAGCGCGGTCCTCGGGCTGCTGAGCGGCCTGTGCGGCGAGGCCTTGGGCCAGCCGGCGCCGGCCGCTGGCGCCCAGCCCCTGCCCACTGTGGTCGTGTCCGGCAGCGTGGCCGAGCGCCGGCTCGACGAGGCGCCGTATGCGGCCTCCGTCATCGATGCGGACACGCTGCGCTCGGCGGGGCCGATGATCAATCTCTCGGAGGCGCTGGCCCGCGTGCCCGGCCTCACCGCCAACAACCGTCAGAACTATGCGCAGGACCTGCAGCTGTCGTCGCGCGGCTTCGGCGCGCGGGCGCCGTTCGGCGTGCGCGGCTTGCGGCTCTACACGGACGGCATCCCGGCGACGATGCCGGACGGGCAGGGGCAGGTCACGCACTTCGACCTGGCGTCTGCCGCGCGCGTGGAGGTGCTGCGCGGACCGTTCTCGGCGCTTTACGGCAACAGCTCGGGCGGCGTTATCGCGCTGGTGAGCGCGCCCGTGCGCGAACGCTTCGCCGAGCTGGACCTCGACGCCGGCAGTGCCGGACTGCGCCAGGCGCGCGTCACCGCCGGGACGCCCTTCGGCGACGGATGGGAAGCGCAGGTCGGCGCCTCGCGCATGGAGACCGACGGCTTCCGTCCGCACAGCGCCGCGCGGCGCACGCTCGCCAACGGCCGCCTGGCCTGGACGGGCGCACGGGACCAGGTCCTGCTGCTGCTCAGCGACATCGACCAGCGTGCGCAGGATCCGCTCGGGTTGACCGCGGCGCAGTTCGCCGCCGATCCGGATCAGACCGCGTCCCAGGCCGGGCAGTTCAACACCCGCAAGAACGCGAGCCAGACGCAGCTGGGCGCGCGGTGGCGGCACCAGTTCGACGAGGCCGGCGCCCTCTCCGAAGCCGTGCTGGCCGCTTACGCCGGCCGGCGCTCGGTGACGCAGTGGCAGTCCATCGCCGTCGGCGCGCAGACGCCGCCGGGCAGCGGCGGCGGGGTGGTGGACTTCAGCCGGGATTACGACGGCGTCGACGCGCGCCTGATGTGGCGGCTGGGGTCGGCGACGCTGGTCACCGGCGTGAATGTCGAACGCCAGCGGGACGACCGCCAGGGCTACGAGAACTTCGTCGGCACCGGGACGTCGCAGCAACTGGGCGTGACGGGCGCGCTGCGTCGCGATGAGCAGAACCGGGCCGTGACGCGCGAGGCTTACGCGCAGGGGGAACTCCCGCTGACGACGACGCTCACGGCGAGCGCGGGCGTGCGCGCGGGACGGGTCTCGCTCTCCGCCCGCGACCGCTTCCTGGGCAACGGCGACGACTCCGGGTCGCTGCGTTATGACTACGCCAATCCGGCCGTGGGGCTGGGATGGAAGCTCACGCCGTCCTTGCTGCTGCACGCCGCGCTGGGGCGGGGATTCGAATCGCCGACGCTCAACGAGCTGGCCTACCGCGCGGACGGGCAGGGCGGTTTCAACACCGCGTTGCGGCCGCAGAAGAGCGTGCAGCAGGAGGTCGGCGCGAAATGGCGCGCGGGGACGGTCGAGCTCGACGCCACCGCCTTTCACGTCACGACGCGCGACGAGATCGGCGTGCTGACCAACAGCGGCGGGCGCTCGAGTTTCCAGAACGTCGGCCGCACGCGGCGCGGCGGCGTGGAGCTGTCCGGTGCCTGGGAGGTTGCCCCGCGCTGGCGCGCGCAGATGGCGCTCGGGACGCTGAAGGCGCGCTACCGGGACGGTTTCCTGACCTGCACCGGCACGCCGTGTCCGGCCGCGAACGTGCCGGTGGCGGCCGGCAACCGCATTGCGGGCACCCACGGCGGCAGCGCGTATGCCGAGCTCGCCTGGCGGCCGTTCGAGGTCGCGCGTGACGGCGAACTGGCGTTCGAATGGCGCGGCGTCAAGCGCGCCGCGGTGAACGACATCAACAGCGAATGGGCCGGCGGCTACGGCGTGCTCAACCTGCGCGCGCGCCGCGGCTGGACGGTCGGGGCGATGCGGGCGGAGCTGATCGCGCGCGTCGACAACGCCGCCGATCGCCGCTACGTCGGCAGCGTCATCGTCAACGACGGCAACGGCCGGTTCTACGAGCCGGCGCCGGGGCGATCGTTCTGGCTGGGCCTGTCGCTGCGCGCGGCGTCGTCACGGGAACCATGACCAGGGCCGGCGTGTCGTCTGCGGCGGTTGGAAGGCGGCGATGGACGGCTTGTACCGGTCATCGGTGTCGGAGATCAGGAGCAGAAGGACCTCCCGGCGCCGCTCGTCCCCCAGCCTCGGCTGGCGTTCCGCCCTGCGCGGTCCATCGACCACCCTCGGGCCCTCCGTCTGGAACAGCGCTTGCGTCAACGACGCCCGCAGACGGGCGGCCGCCAGGTCGCGCAACCGACCCTCCTCCATCGTCCGCAGGGCGACGGCATCGCGGAGCAGCGGTGCCAGTACCTTGTCCTGCGGCTTGAACGGGCTGAATGGGGACGCCTGACGGAGCATGTCGGACAGTTCCCAGCCGTCGATGCGCGCCCGGCTCACCGGTGTCGAGGCGGCAGGGGCGCGCGCCGGGCCGGTCGAGGAGGGGACGAGCTTGCCGGCGAGCCATTCGTGCCCGCTCGCTTCACGCCGCCCGGACTTGCGGGTGCGGAAGGCGGTTCGATTCACATCGTGACGATTGAAGTGGTTCGGGCAGCCAAGCACCCGGCGGACGAAACCCCGACTGGCCAGATCATCGGCCAGCGTCTTCGCGCGTTTATTCAGCCACTCCAGGAACCGTCGACGTCGATCGTCGCTCTGAGCGCCTCCGATGGCTCCGTTCGGAACCGGTTCTGTCGGGCCTATCGAATTCAGATGGGACGTGCTGGCGAGACTGGAAGTGTTCATGATTGGAGGGCCTCCGGAAGGATCAGCGGGCCGGACGGCCATGCAGCTGCCGCGCGATCGCCGCCAGCGCGGCGTCCAGCCCCGATCGCAGGCCGAGTTCCACGAAGCCGTTGGTGTCCATCAGTTCCACCAGTTCGTCGCTGGCGAAGCGCCGACGGCCCTCGTCCACATGGTCGCCGACGCGGCGCAGCACGTCGTCGCGCACGGCGCGATCCGGGGCTCTCTCCGCGGCGTCGAGCAGTTCGATCAGCGGTCCGTCGAAGCCGTCCAGCAGGACCTCCAGATCCGCGATCGCGTCGTCGAGCGCCATCGTCAGGCGCGTGCGATCCGGATGCTGCTCGCAGCGCCCGACCACGGCACGACGCAGGTCGTCCACCGCCAGTCGCAATCGGCGCCGCGTCTGGAGCCAGGCCTGACGCGGCGGGGGCAGGGGGTCGCCGGCGCGCGGCTTGGCGGGAAGCGCGTCGGGAGCGGCGACGCGTGGGGCGTGTGGAGATGTCATCCCCGTATGTCGCCTGGCAACGCGCGCGGGTTCGTGCCCGGCTCCGTTCAAGGAGCGACCTGCGGGATCAACTCGCGGCGAGCTGCTCCACCAGCCGCATCAGCAGCTGAGGCTTGAGCGGCTTGGGCAGGTGCGCGTCGAAGCCCGCCTGCAATGCCTGCTGCCGGTCCACGTCGCGCGAGAAGGCGGTCAACGCGATCGCCGGCAGACGCTCGCCGGGGACCTCCAGCGCGCGGATGTCGCGGATCAGCTCGTAGCCGTCGCGGCCCGGCAAGCCGATGTCGCTGACCAGCAGGTCGAACGCGCCGTCGGCCAGCGCCCGCAGCGCGTCGTCGGCGCCGTGGACCACGGCCGCGCGGATGCCGCGATCCTCAAGGATGAGCTTGAGCATCGCGGCGGCGTCCACGTCGTCCTCGACGACCAGCACGCGCAGTCCCGTCAGCGGGATCGCGGGCGGGTCGCCGGCGCCTGGCCCCGCGACCCCGGGCGTCCCGGAGCCGCCGGCGGTCTCCGACGCGCCGGACGTGCCGGAAGGGCTCAAGGCGCCGTAGGCGGTCAGGCCTCCGGACGCCGTGTCCGCGTCCAGCACCGACGGCGCCGCGTCTTCGCCGGGCAGCCAGAAGCGGATGGCCGCGCCGCGGCCGCGGCCCTCGCTGTGCACATCGACCCAGCCGCCGTGCGCCTCGACCAGGCTCTTGACGATCGCCAGACCCAGACCGAGTCCGCCGTGCTGCCGGCTGCTCGCCGCGTCGCTCTGCGTGAAGCGGTCGAAGACGTGCGGCAGGAACTCGGGTGCGATGCCCTGGCCCTGGTCGCGGACCTCGACCACCACGCCCGCGTCCTGCGCATGCATCGCCAGCGTGATCGCGCTGCCGCGCGGCGAGAACTTCGCCGCGTTGCCCATCAGGTTCCAGACCACCTGCTGCAGCCGCCCGCTGTCGGCCAGCAGGACGGTGGACTCGTCGAGCAGGTCCAGCTCGATCCGGTGCCCGCTCTCGTCGAGCGTGTGCTGGATCGCCGCCACCGCCGTGCGCAGCACCTCGCCCGCCTCGACGCGCTCGCGCGTCAGCGGCAGCTTGCCCACGTTCAGGCGGGACATGTCGAGGATGTCCGTGATCATCCGCGCCTGGATCGACACGTTGCGATCGATCGCGGCGAGTCCCTTGACCAGCAGCTCCGGCGGGCTGTGGCGCTGCAGCACGTGCGTCCAGCCCATGATCGCGTTGAGCGGCGTGCGCAATTCGTGCGAGAGCACCGCGATCAGGTCGTCCTTCATCCGGGACAGCGCCTCGGCCTCGCCGCGCGCGCTGCGCTCGCGGTCCAGCAGTTCCTGGCGCTGCCGGGCGAGGCGCCGCTGCTGCGAGATGTCCGCGGCCATCGCCATGCACACGCCGGGCTCGATCGGCGCGGAGGCGGTCCATTCGACCGGCACCTGCGCCCCGTCGTGGGATCGCAGCGGGAACTCGGCATGCAGCCCGTCGCTGCCCAGCGCCGTCACAAAGGCCAGCGCGGCGGCCCGGTCGGCATCGCCGACGAAGTCCGTCAGGGGCCGGCCGATCACGGCTTCGCCCTCGTCGGGCTGCAGGCCGAGCAGTGCGAGCATCGCCGGATTGGCGTCCAGCACGGTGCCGTCGCCCGCCTTGAGCAGGCAGATGCCGCCGGGCGCCTGCGCATAGACGGCGCGGAACTTGGCCTCGCTGCGCCGCATCGCGTCCTCGGCGGTGCGCGTGCGCACCAGCGCCTGGATCGTCGAGACCAGCACGGCCGGCTCCACCGGATGCGTCAGGTAGGCGTCCGCGCCGGCATCCAGGCCGCGTACCTTGTCCTCGTCGGTGAGGTAGGCGGCGGTCAGGTGGATCACCGGCAGCCGGAAGGTGCTGACCTGCGCGCGCAGACGCTGGCAGAGTTCGAAACCGTCGATGTCGGGCAGATGGATGTCGAGCACGACCGCCGACAGGCCCTGGTCCGCGATCCGGAGCGCCTCCGCGCCGGTGGCGGCCTCCACCGTCGGGAACCCCGCCGCGTGGAGCTGGCGCACCGTCGTGTAACGGCCGATCGGATCGTCGTTGACCACCAGCACGCAATGCTGCGAACGATCGATGAAGCGCGCCTCGCTCATGCGTCGGGCACCTCCGCGGCGGCGCCCGGCAGTCGCAGCGGCAGCGTCACCGAGAACACCGAGCCCACGCCCGGTTCGCTGCGCAGGCCGACGCGGCCGCCCAGCAGCTCCGCCAGCCGCTTGCTCAGCGACAGGCCCAGGCCGGTGCCGCGCAGCCGCTTCTGGATCGGCGAGCCGATCTGGATGAAGTCCTGGAAGATCGCGTCGTGGAACTCCGGCGCGATGCCGATGCCGGTGTCGGCCACGGAGAAGGTGATCTCGTCCTCGCCCGGAACGCCCGACGCGGCCGGCGCGGTCACGGCGCTGACGCGCACCTCGCCCTGCGCGGTGAACTTCAGCGCGTTGGAGATGTAGTTGCGCAGGATCTGCGACAGCTTGGCGTCGTCGGTGAAGAGCTGGGCGATGCCCTGCGGCTCCTCGAAGATCAGTTGGACTTCCGGATTGACCAGCACCGGCTTGAACATGCCGCGCAGCGCGGCGAAGAGGTCGACCAGCTCGAACCAGCCCGGCGACACGTCGATGCGGCCCGCCTCGACCTTGGCCAGGTCCAGCAGGTCGTTGACCATGTCGGCAAATTCTTCCGACGTGGTGCGGATGAAATTGATCTGCTTTTCCTGTTCGTCGGTCAGCGGGCCGTCCACCCGGTCCAGCAGCAGCCGCGTCAGGCTGCGGATCGACGAGATGGGGGTGCGGAATTCGTGGCTCATGTAGGCCAGGAAGCGGCTCTTGAGCTCGGTGGCCTGCCGCAGCTGCTGCGCCTGCGTGTCGAGCTCCGCGTAGAGGGCGAGCACGCCGCGATTGGTCTCGTCGAGTTCCGCCTGCAGCGCCTCGACCTGCGCCTGCGAGCTGGTCAGCGCGTCGCGCAGGGCGACGGTGTCGTCGATGGGCATCGTGTCCTTCCTGAGCGTCATGCGCGATCCTGACGGCGGACCACCACCACGGTCGCATCGTCCCTGCCGCGCAGGTGGTCGCGGAGGATCCAGCCGGCGATCACCGCCGGATCGGCTTGCAGCAGACCCGGCGTCTCCTCCAGCGTCCAGCGGGAAACGATGCCGTCGGAGAACAGCACCAGGATCGCATGCGGCGGCCAATCGTAGACGACATCCTGCAGCCGGCGGATCTGGACGCCCAAGGTGCCGTGCTGGGACAGCAGCGCGCGGTCCGACACGCCGGAGATCAGGCGTCCCGAAATGTTGCCGGCGCCGGCGAACAGCAGCGGTCCCCCCGGCACCAGCGACAGCGCCGCCGACGCCGCGCCGCGGGTGCTGCGCAGCGCATCGTGGGACCGTTCCAGGAAGGCGGCGGGCGAGGCGAGGTGGCCGGGCTCGGCGCGCGCGAGCAGCGTCATGAGCTTGTCCGCCGCCTCGGCCGCGTCGACGCCGTGGCCCAGACCGTCGGCCACGGCGAGCGTCCAGCGCTCGCCACCTTGACCCGCGTCGCACCTCAGCGCCCAGGCGTCGCCGCTGACCGTCTCGCCCGGCGCGGCCAGCGACAGGCCGGCGACGTCGAAGGCGGTGTCCGCGGCGACGTTGATCGGGGGCGCGGTGCCCGTCGACAAGGCGGCGGGGGCGGAAGCCCGGCTCCGGTCGGCGCGCGGTCCGAAGCGGGCGGCCAGGACGGTCCCCCGCTGCGGCGCGGAGAAACCGCCGAAGCGGTCGGCCATCCGGCGGATCGCGCCGAGTCCGGTCCCGGCCGTGCCGCCGGTGCTGTAGCCGTCCTGCAGGCAGCGCGGCAGGTCCATGCCGTCGCCCTGATCGAGCGACAGCACCTGCACGCCGAGGCCGTCCGTCTCGTCCACGCCGATGAGCAGCGCGGCGTGCCGGCCGGGGCCGACATGGCGGAACAGGTTGGTGCCGAGTTCGGTCACCGCCAGCGCGAGCCGGCCGGCGGATTCCTCGTCGAAGGCGAGCTCGGTCGCGAGCGCCTGGGCGGCACGGCGGGCTTCCCCCACCTGACTCGCGTCGTCGATGGGGAAGCGTCGATAGGCGCGCACGACTACTTCCAGCGCGTGATGGTCACGCGCGTCCCGCGTCCGGGCGCGGAATCGAGTTCGAAATCGTTCACCAGCCGCTTGCTGCCCGACAGGCCCATGCCCATGCCGCTGCCCGAGGTCCATCCATCCTTCATCGCCAGCTCCAGATCCGGAATTCCGGGTCCCTGGTCGACGAAGGCAAGCCGCAATCCCGTGCGCACGCCCGACTGGACGATGGCCCATTCCATCGCGCCGCCGCCGCCGTAGACCAGCGTGTTGCGCGACAGCTCACTGGCCGCGGTGATCATCTTGGTCTGGTCGACCAGGGAGAATTTCAGCTCCTGCGTGAGCTTGCGCACCAGCTGGCGCGACAGGACGATGTCGGGCTCGCTGCCGATGGGCAGCGAGCCCGACGTGGCGGCGGACGCCGTCACCGTCCGCGCCCCTGGCCGGTGGCGTCGTCGCCGTCGGCTTCGGAGGACCCGTCGGCGAGGTCGGCGTCGTCGTCGGCGCCGTCGGCCTGCAGCAGCAACGCCATGCCGCGTTCGACATTGAGCGCGGTGCGCACGCCGTGCAGCGTCAGTCCGAGTTCCACCAGCGTGATCGCGACCGCGGGCTGCATGCCCACGACCACGGAATTCGCGCCCAGCACCTTGGCGATGCTGGAGATGCCGGCCAGCATGCGGCCGATGAAGGAGTCGACGATCTCCAGCGCGGAGATGTCGATGAGCACGCCCGTGGCGCCGGTGTCCTGGATCCTGTTGGCGAGGTCGTCCTGCAGCGCCAGCGCGGTCTGATCCTGCAGGTCGACCTGGATGGTCACCAGCAGCGTCCTGCCCATGCGCAGGATCGGGATGCGCGTCGTCATGCCGCGCCCAGGCTGCCGGCGCCGCCGGTCGGGCCGGCGGTGCGGCCCTTGCTGACGACGAAACCAGTGCGCTTGAGCGCCAGCGACAGCGCGTCCGCCAGCGTCGCCTTGGTGGTGATGCCTTCCAGGTCGATGCCCAGATGGACGATGGTCTGGGCGATCTGCGGCCGGATGCCGCTGATGATCGCGTCCGCGCCCATCAGCCGGATGGCGGTGACGGTCTTGAGCAGGTGCTGCGCGACCAGCGTGTCGACGGTGGGCACGCCGGTGATGTCGATGATGGCCAGCGCGGAACCGGTCTCGACGATGCGCTGCAGCAGCGCCTCCATGACCAGTTGGGTGCGGCCGCTGTCCAGCGTGCCGATCATCGGCACCGCGAGCACGCCCTCCCACAGCTTCACGACCGGGGTCGACAGCTCCAGCAGCTCCTGCTGCTGGCGGCCGATGATCTCCTCGCGGCTGCGCTGGTAGGTCGTGACGGTGTACTGCGCCATGCTGTCCAGCAGCGAGGACACCGCCCAGGTCGCGTCGGCCAGGCCCTCGGCGTCGCCCGCGAACTTGCGCTGCACGCCGGAGAAGAGGGGTCTCTTCAGCGCCAGCACGAAGCGGCTGGTGTCGGCGGCGGTCGATCCCTGCGCGGCCCGCGAGGCCGACAGCTGGGCGAGCGTCGCCCGCACGTCGGACCAGGCGGCATCGTCGAGATTGTCCGTGCCGTCGGCGCGCAAGCCGGCAAGCAGGGCGGTCAGCAGCTCGCCGGTCTCGCGGCCTTCGCTGGCCAGGGCGCGACCACCGGTCACCGACGCCAGCTCGGCCTGCCATTCGGCCAGGACCTGGTCGCGATGGACGGACAGGAGTTCTTCGACGGCGGCGCTGTTCTGTTTCATCGGGTCCTCTCGGGGCGCTGGAAATGGGGGATCGGAGGGGATGGCAGCCACCTCACGGCGGCGCGATCGTACGCTAGGCGACATTCGCCCAAAGGCATCTTTGGGCGAGGATTGGGGAAGGGTATCTACCAGGGTGGCGCGGGCACGCCGGTTGCCCAATGGCGCTGTCGGAGACTCAAGACCAAGATGATCATGATTGGGAGAACGATGTGGCGGATCAGATGAGCGTGCTGGTGGTGGATGACAAGCCGCAGAACCTGCTCGCGATGAGGGCCTTGCTGGCCGATTCGGGCCTGGAGGTGTTGACGGCCGATTCCGGACCTGCCGCCCTGGAACTGCTGCTCACGCACGACGTGATGCTGGCCCTGCTCGACATCCAGATGCCGGGCATGGACGGCTTCACCCTCGCCGAGCTCATGCGGGGCACGGAGCGTACCCGTCATGTCCCCATCATCTTCCTCACCGCCGGCTCGCAGGAAGCGCAGCGCAGCTTCAAGGGCTATGAGGCCGGCGCCGTGGACTTCATCTACAAGCCCGTCGACGCCCACGTGCTGCGCAGCAAGGTGGCGGTCTTCGCCGACCTGCACCGCCAGCGGCTGCTGCTGGCCGAGCGCATCGTCGAGCAGGAGCGGCTGGCGCGCGTCAACGCGCTGATGCTGAGCGCGCTGAGCCACGACATCCGCAGTCCGCTGTCGGTCATGATGCTCAATGCGGAACTGCTGATCCGCCAGACCGAGTCGCCGTCGCTGCAGAAGGCCGGCCAGCGGGTCAAGGCCGCGGCGACGCTGCTGGGCCGGCAGGTGGACCACCTGGGCAGCCTGGCGCGCCGGCCCTGCGAGCTGCTGCAGGTGCACCCGGTGCGCGGTGATCTCGCCACGCTGACCGCGCAGCGCCTGGACGTCGAGAGCAACCAGGCCGTCATGTGGGCACCGCCGGAATTCGATCGGGTGGGCGACACCAGCGGCGACTTCGATCCCGAGCTGATGGCGCAGGCGCTCGATCAGCTGCTGATGCAGGCCGCCACG
This sequence comes from Mitsuaria sp. CC2, assembly GCF_048957715.1. NCBI lineage: Bacteria > Pseudomonadati > Pseudomonadota > Betaproteobacteria > Burkholderiales > Sphaerotilaceae > Roseateles > Mitsuaria sp. CC2. The sequence goes on from NZ_JARVXN010000042.1 coordinate 43,317, forward strand.
CATGCCGGCGACAGCGCGATCCGCATCCAGGTGGACGGCGGCGCGCAACGCTCGCTGATGCTGCGCATCAGCTTCGACACGGTGCTGGCGCCGGAAGCCTCCATCCACCTGTTCGGCGGCAACGAGCCGGTGTCGGGCATGTCCTCGGCGCAGGTCGGCCCGGGCCTGCAGGAGCCAGAACGCGTCGCGCGGGCGCACGGCGGATCGCTGATCGGCGTGTCGCGGGCGCGGCAGGGCACGATGTTCGAACTGCTGCTGCCGCGGCTCCAGGCGGAACGCTGAGGACGTCCACGGAATGTTGTCCTACACGCGGTCCCAGCACGGCCCGACAGACCCGGCGCGCGCGCCGGCCCACAGTGGTGGCATCACAGCAACCACGATGGGGACTGCCATGAACCGCTCCTCCGCTCCCTCGATCAAGCGCCCGGCCCGCACCGTCATGAAGGCGGCGGTCGCGGCGGCCGCCTGCGTCTTGGCGGGCCACGCGATGGCCGATATCACGTTCTACGAGCACGACAGCTTCCGCGGCCGCTCGGCCAGCACGGACGCGCAGGTGAATTCCATGAAGGACTTCGGCTTCGATGACCGCGCGTCGTCGCTCGAGGTCCGCGGCGAGCGCTGGGAAGTGTGCGCGGATCCCGGCTACGCCGGCCGCTGCCGCGTGCTGCAGCCGGGCAGCTATCCGTCGCTGGAGTCCATGGGGCTGAACGACCGCATCAGCTCGGCGCGCCGCGTCGGCGGCGGCGAGGTGAGCCGCGACCGTTACGGCCCGGATCCCCAGCCGACCTACTACCGGCGCGGCGACGAGTCCACCTATCAGGCCCAGGTCGTTTCCGTGCGGGCCGTCATGGGCGAGCAGCAGCAGCGCTGCTGGATCGAACAGAAGGAAGTGCGGGACCGCCCGAACGTCGGCGGCGCCGTCATCGGCGGCGTGCTGGGCGGCATCCTGGGCCACCAGTTCGGCGGCGGCTCCGGGCAGGCCGTGACGACGGCCGCCGGCGCAGTCGGCGGCGCGGTGGTCGGCAGCAACGTCAACCGCGACAAGGACGTCCGCAACGTGCAGCGCTGCGGCAACGGCAACAACAACGGCAATCCCGAGTACTGGGACGTGACCTATCGATTCAAGGGACAAGAGCACTACATGCAGACCCGGCGACCGCCGGGAGCGACCGTGACCGTCAACGCACGCGGCGAGCCGCGCGAGTAGACGGACGCGATCATCGATCGATGACCCCGGCGAGTGCGCCGGGGCGGGCCGGGAAGGGGGCGCCACGCGGTAGCATGCGCCCCCGACCCGGCCGACCCGTTTCCGCCTTTATGCCCAACAGAACGACCACCGCGGCCTCGACAGCCGTTTCCGGCACCCACCTCCACCTGGCCCACGGCGTGCGCCGCCGGGACTGGCTGCCGCTGTCCACGGCGCTCGGTTTCCTGCTGGCCGTGATCACCATCCTGATCACCGCGTGGTTCTCGTGGCGCTCGCAGCAGGCGCAGTCCGAATCGGCCGACGCGATGGCGCGCACGCTCACTGTGCAGGAGCAGATCCAGACGCTGGGCTCGGCGATGAAGGATGCCGAGACCGGCCAGCGCGGCTACCTGATCACGGGCGTCGACACCTACCTGGTGCCCTTCAACACGGCGCAGGTGACGATCCCGGCCGCTGCGGAGCGCCTGCGCGCCAGTTTCCAGAACTACCGCCCGCAACTGGCGCGGCTGGAGACTGCAGAGCAGCTGTTCAAGGCCAAGCTGACGGAGATGGAGGAATCCATCGTCATGCGGCGCCGGGGCGACACGGCGGAGGCCGTGAAGACGGTGCAGGGCGATCGCGGCCGGATCCTGATGGAGCGCATCCGCACGCTGCTGGGCGAGATGGAACGCGAAGAGCGCGACCGCGCCGCCGAACGCCGTGCGGTCTGGGACGCCGCGGTGCAGCAGACGGTCGGCGTGATGTGGGGTGGGTCCGCGTTGTTGCTGGTGCTGACCGGCGTCGCCGCGATGCTGACGTCGCGCGCCTACCGCGCCGCGAAGACCGAGGAATGGCTGAAGGCCGGCCTGGCCGGCCTGGGCGTGGAGCTGCAGGGCGATCCGCATGTCGAGCGGCTCGCGGACATCGCCACCAGCTTCCTCGCGCGCTGGACCGACGCGCGCGTGGGCGCCTTCTACGTGGCGCATGAGGACGGCAGCTTCCTGCGCGTCGGCGGCTACGCGCTGCCGGTGGCGACCGGCACGGAGGCGGCGCCGCCGGTGGTGCGCGGCGGCGACACGCTGCTCGGCCAGGCCGCGCGCGACCGCCGGCCGGTGCATGTGACGAAGCTGCCCGCGGACTATCTGCCCGTCACCTCGTCGTTGGGCAAGGCGGACTCGGCCGAGTTGCTGATCGCGCCGGCCGGGCTGGACCGTCGCGTTCAGTGCGTCATCGAGCTGGGTTTCCTCCACCACGTCGGCGAGGCCGAGCGCGAGCTGCTGACCCGCGTGGCCGAGCCGATCGCGATGGCGCTGCGCGCCGCGAAGGACCGCAGCCGGCTGGAAGCGCTGCTCGAGGAGAGCCGCCGCCAGGCCGAGGAACTGCAGATGCAGCAGGAAGAGCTGCGCGCCAGCAACGAGGAGCTCGAGGAGCAGGGCAACGCGCTGCGCGACTCGCAGCTGCGGCTGGAGAAGCAGCAGACGGACCTCGAGGAAAGCAACACCCAGCTCGAGGAGCAGGCGCGGCAGCTGGAGCTGCAACGTTCGGAGCTGACGGCCGCGCAGGGGTTGCTGACCGAACGCGCCGAGGCGCTGGAACGCTCCAACCAGTACAAGAGCGAGTTCCTGGCCAACATGAGCCACGAGCTGCGCACGCCGCTCAACTCCACGCTGATCCTGGCCAAGCTGCTCGCGGACAACAAGGACGGCAACCTCAGCGAGGAGCAGGTCCGTTTCGCGCAGACCATCAGCTCGGCCGGCAACGACCTGCTGATGCTGATCAACGACATCCTGGACCTGTCCAAGATCGAGGCCGGCAAGGTCGACATGGTGGTCGAGCGCGTGTCGGTGCCGCGTCTGCTGCAGCAGCTGACGCAGACCTTCGCTCCGGTCGCGGCGCAGCGCAACCTGGCCTTCGGCCTGCAGCTCGCGCCGGGCGCGCCCGAATGGATCGAGACCGACGAGGCGCGTGTGGGCCAGGTGCTCAAGAACCTGCTGTCCAACGCGCTCAAGTTCACCGAGCGCGGCTCGGTGCGCATGGAGGTCGGCGCCACCACCGACGGGCGCCTGGCCTTCACCGTGAAGGACACGGGCATCGGCATCCCGGCGCATCAGCAGGCGCTGATCTTCGACGCCTTCCGCCAGGCCGACGGCAGCACCCATCGCAAGTACGGCGGCACGGGGCTGGGCCTGTCGATCTCGCGCGACCTCGCGCGGCTGCTCGGCGGCGACATCCACCTGCAGAGCACGCCGGGACAGGGCTCGGTCTTCAGCCTGGTGCTGCCGTTGACGATCGACACGCCGGTCGACGGCGGACGTCCGCGGCCGTCGATGCCGGCGCGCGCGCCGCTGCACGGCGACGTCCAGCCGCCGCCGGCCGTGCCCGCCTTCGACGCGGTGCTGCCGTCCCCGGGCGCGATGGAGGAGGCGACGGCCACGTCGGAGTCCCTGCTGCGCGAGCCCGCGCCCGCCGCTCCCGAGCCGCGCCTGCCCCAGCTCGACGACGACCGCCTGTCCTGGGTGCCTGGCGACCGCGCGATCCTCATCATCGAGGACGACCAGCGCTTCGCGCTGATCCTGCGCGACCTGATCCGCGAGATGGGTTTCGTCTGCCTGATGGCCCACACGGCCGAGAACGGCCTGTCCATCGCGCAGCGCTACGCGCCCAGCGCGATCCTGCTGGACATGAACCTGCCGGACCATTCCGGCCTGGGCGTGCTGGACCAGCTCAAGCGCGAGCCGCTGACGCGCCACATCCCCGTGCACGTGATCTCGGTGGCCGATTACACCCACGAGGCCATGGAGCGCGGCGCGATCGGCTACGCGTTCAAGCCGGTCAAGCGCGAGGAACTCGAGGTCGCGCTGCACAGGCTCGAGGCCAAGTTCTCCCAACGCCTGCGCACGGTGCTGGTGGTCGAGGACGACGCGCGCCAGCTCGAGAGCATCCGCCACCTGCTGGCCGCCGACGAGGTCCGCATCGAGGGCGTGGCGACCGCGACCGAAGCGCTGCAGGCGCTGCGCCGCTCGACCTTCGACTGCATGGTGATGGACCTGAACCTGCCCGACATGAGCGGCTACGACCTGCTCGACCAGATGGCGGCGCAGGACGACGTCGCCTTCCCCCCGGTGATCGTCTACACCGGCCACACGCTGAGCCCGCAGCAGGAGCAGCAGCTGCGGCGCTACTCGCGCTCCATCATCATCAAGGGCGCGCGCTCGCCCGAGCGGCTGCTCGACGAGGTGACGCTGTTCCTGCACCAGGTGGAATCGCAGCTGCCGCCCGAGCGCCAGAAGATGCTCAAGGAAGTCCGCGCGCGGGACAACATGCTCGAGGGCCGGCGCGTGCTGGTCGTCGAGGATGACGTGCGCAACATCTTCGCGCTGTCGGCGGTGCTGGAGCCCAAGGGCGTGAAGGTCGACATCGCGCGCAACGGCCGCGAGGCGCTGGAGCGGTTGTCCGCGCCGCTGCAGGGGCCCGGCGCGATGCCGCCGGTGGACCTGGTGCTGATGGACATCATGATGCCGGAGATGGACGGCTACACCGCGATGCGCGAGATCCGCGCGCGGCCCGACATGAAGCGGCTGCCCATCATCGCGCTCACCGCCAAGGCGATGAAGGACGACCAGGAGAAATGCATGGCCGCCGGCGCCAACGACTACATCGCCAAGCCGCTGGACATCGAGAAGCTGCTCTCGCTGGTGCGGGTGTGGATGCCGCGCTGAGGACCGCCCGACGATGACGCAGGATCCGCACGACACCGCCCATCCCCACGACGGGCACGGCAGGCATGCGGACGACCTCGAGGTCCGGCTCATCCTGGAGGCGATCTATGCGCGCTATCACTACGACTTCCGCGACTATGCGGGGAGTTCGCTGCGGCGCCGGCTGAAGGCGGGGCAGCAGCGCTTCGGCTGCGCCAACCTGTCGCAGTTGCAGGGCCGCGTGCTGCACGAGCCGGAGGTCTTCCGCTCGGTGCTGGCCGACCTGACCGTGCAGGTCAGCGAGATGTTCCGCGACCCCGAATACTTCCGCGCGCTGCGCGAGCAGGTCGTGCCGGTGCTGCGCACCTTCCCCTCGCTGCGCCTCTGGGTGGCCGGATGCAGCGGCGGCCAGGAGGCTTACTCCATGGCCATCCTCATGAAGGAGGAGGGGCTGCTGGACCGCACGCTGATCTACGCGACCGACATCAGCCAGGAGGCGCTCGCGCAGGCGCAGGCGGGGGTGTACCGCGTGGACCAGGTGCCGCTGTACACCGAGAACCACCGCGCCTCCGGCGGACACGGCTCGCTGTCGGAGCACTACACCGCCGCGTACGACCACGTGCTGATGGACAAGGCGCTCAAGGAGCGCATCGTCTTCAGCGACCACAGCCTGTCCACCGACAGCGTGTTCGCCGAAGTGCAGCTGGTGTCCTGCCGCAATGTGCTGATCTACTTCAACCGCGCCTTGCAGGACCGCGCGCTAGGCCTGTTCACCGAGGCGCTGTGCCGCAACGGATTCCTCGGCCTGGGCGCGCGCGAAACGCTGCGCTTTTCGGCGCACGCCGGCGAGTTCGTCGAGATCGCCGCGAAGGAACGCATCTACCAGAAGCGCTCGGCCTGAAGCCCCTCTCCCGCAGGGCGGGAGAGGGGGCAAGACGGGAGAGGCGCGTGTCGTGAACGCTGCTCGGGCTCGGGGTTTGCCAGATTCCTGCATCGACCCGCACCGGGTCTCACAGGAGAAGCACCATGGCCACCAGCAGCATCCTCGGCGGAACGCAGGCGCCCGCACAGGCGAAGGGGCGCGGCACCGATTCCCTCGGACCGAGCGACAGTTCCGACAGCGGCAGCGACATCTCGGGCGAGCGTCAGATGAGCACCGGTCCGGACGACCCGGATGAACTCGGCGCGACGCCGTCCAATCCGGGCAGCGATACCGACCGATTCGGCACCGGGGAGCGCGCCTCGGCGACGCCGGGCCGGGACGACGAGGCCGCCGACATCTCGCCGGATCGCGTCAGCGGCGAGCCGTCGCCGGACGATATCGACGCGAGCATCGATGTGGAGGACCTGGCCAGCGGCGACGATCCGTCGGCGGGGCCCGATCCTGAGCATGCGGATGAGGATGAAGACGTCGATGAAGACGTCGATGAGTGACGTCTTTGAAGGAGGTCTTTGGATGAGGTCGACGAAGCGCGTCGACCGTTGAGCGCGGCGACGCCGGGAGGCGTCGCCGCGGCGGCTCAGAACGAGCCGATGGCCGCCATCGACGCGAACGCACCGAGTGCGAGCGCGCCTACCCACAGGCGCCACGGCGCGGGTTCGTCGCGCGGTCGGCGCTGCTGGTGGCGATGGGTGAGGAGGCAGGCGACGGCGGCGCCGCCGGCCAGCAGGAATACGAGCGCGTAACCCAGCCCCTCGACGGAACGGCCGTGGTGCAGCGCCAGCGCCAGCACGATCTGTCCGAGCATCAGTCCCGCCACACCGGACACGGCGGTGGCGGACAAGGCCGCGCTGGCGGCGGAACGGGTGGGCTGGCGGTTCTGGGACATGGCGTGCGGGGCTCGTGGCGTCGTCGGGAGGCGATGCCGGATTGTCCGGTCGTGCCCGCGCGGGCATGCCTCCGAAAAGCGTCCACCCAAGGCAGTAATTCGCGTCGAGCCACTTCACGCGGCTTCACGCCGCTTCACGCCGCATCGAGGGGGGGCGGTGTGGCCGACGCTCCCCTCGATGCCATCGAGAATTCCGTGTTTTTGTTGCACCGCAGCACCCCCTGTTCGCGGGGTGTTTTCAGGCACGGAAACCCCTTTTCGTAGCACCTTCCTGGTACATGCGGAAGAGGGGAAGTTTTTATGTGGGTGGACGAACAGACTCCCTCTGCACGGGGTGGTGAACTGCGATGTCCGCGATGTGCGGATTTTCTCTTTCGGAGCAACCACCATGACCCTGCCTTTGCTCTCCCGGAAGCCCGTGGCGTTCCAGCGTACCCTGCTGGCTCTCGCCCTGCTTGCCGCCAGTGCCACCGCCAATGCGCTACCCCAGTTCACCTGGGACCCGGGTGCCGCCGGCCTGAACGGTTCTGCGTTCACCGCCGACAACCTGCTGGTGTCCAACTACTCGACCGTCACCTTCTCGGGTGCCACGTTCACCGAGTCGGGCTACCTCTCGATCAGCGCGGCCCAACTGGGCGGCCTGACGCTGCCCTCGGCCGGCCTGAACTCGGACTACGGCTTCTACATCCAGTTCAGCGGCGCCGGCACGCTGACGGCGGGCGGCAACCCGGGCACCATCCCGACGCTGGGCACGCTGACCTCGCTGACCTACACCCTGTACGGCTACAACGGCACCTCGTCGTTCGGCTTCTCCGGCAACACGCCGACGGAAACCGCGACGGGCGAAGTGGCGCTGGCCACCGGCTCGCTGGTGCTGGGCACCGTGTCCACCATCCCCCTGGGCGACGGCACGAGCTTCAGCCCGTCGGCCAACGCCAAGCTGACGATCGACTGGCTGCAGCCGGGCTTCCAGAGCTCCACGCTGCCCCAGAACCTCGCGCTGACGTCGTTCTCGAACACGTCCTCGCAGGTCGAGCAGACGGCCGACGGCTTCCGTATCCGTCAGGGCGGCGGCTCGATCAACTTCGCTTCGGCGGTGCCGGAACCCTCGACCTACGCGATGCTGCTCGCCGGTCTGGGTGCCATCGGTTTCGTCGCGCGTCGCCGGACCCGTTCGGAGAAGTGATCGGAATGACCGGTCCCTCGGGGCCGGTCAGAGGCGTCGGAATCCGAGGGCATGCGGGTGCCCGGAGATTCCGGACCTCGACAGGAAAGACGCGCAAGAACGCGCCGGCGTGAGCTGGCGCATTCAGGCGCGACGAACGTGTTCACGACACGTCGACGAGTCCCCCGTCCCCGACGGGTGGCTCGCTGCGGTGCTTGAACAGCGATGCAGAGCCCTCAGGCCTGCACGGCGACGGGCGCGAAGGTGGCAGAGGTGGCCGCGTTCCCGCCGTCCGGGTCCTGAGGCAGCAAGCGCTGGAAGTCCTGCTTGAGCAGGGCGTAGCACTCGCAGGCCCGGGCTTCCAGCCCCGGCCGGTCCAGCACCGCGATATGTCCGCGGGAGTAACGGATCAGGCCGGCGGCCTGGAGGCGCTGGGCGCTTTCGGTGACGCCTTCCCGGCGCACGCCCAGCAGATTCGAGATCGACTCCTGGGTGACCGACAGCTCGCAATGCCCATGTTGACGATCCAGCGACTGCAGCAGCCAGCGGCACAGCTGCTTCTCGAGCGCGTGGTGGCGGTTGCAGACCGCCGTGTGCGCGATCTGGCCGATCAGGGACTGGACGTAGCGCAGCATCAGCATGGCCGAGGGGCCGGCGCGCATCAACTCGTCCTTCACCAGCGATACCCGCATGCGGAACGCCAGGCCGGCGCGCTGCACGACGGCGCGGCAGGCGGGGGATTCCCCGCCCATCGCCGCCGCCAGGCCCGCGGCGCCTTCGGAGCCGATCATCGCGACCTGCGTCGAGTCGCCCGAATGCGTGGTGTGGATCAGCGAGACGATCGCGCTGATCGGGAAGTAGACATGCGTGGCGGGGGTGCCGGCCTCGAAGAGCACACGGCCCTTGAGCAGCTCCACCGTCTCGAGTTGCGCGGACCAGCGCGCCTGATCCTCGAGCGGCAACTGCATCAGCAGCAGGTTCGCGCGAGGGGTCATGGCGGCAGGGTTTGCGGCAAGCGACAGGGACATCGATAGGCTCCGGGAACTGCAGATCCGTTCCAGCGGAACACTATGGCAATCACCGTGCCCGTCGAGGTGTCGGAGCGTGTCTTTGGTGCCATTGCGTGTCGTCCTGGTGCAGTTGGCGGCCCGCACGTCGTCACTGTTTCATGTGTCCCCAACTCCGTGCGCCAGCGCACCGCTTTATCGATGCTGTCCGCACAGCGATCTAGGGGGAGGGCGGTCGCGGACCTACCGGACGGCGTCCCGGTTCCTATAACGGGAAGACGCGTGGGCATCGTCCCCGCGCGCCACCACGACTACCACCGAGGAAGACCAATGATCCGATCCACCACCCGGTTCCCAGGGACGTTCCACGCATCGACGCCTGTTCGACCGACCCGCGGTCTCGCGCGGCCGCTCGCCGGGCTCGTGCTCGCGCTGTCCTTCGGCGCGGCGCAGGCCGAAAGCATCCTGTTCGTCGGCAACAGCTTCACCTACGCCGACGGCTCGTCGGTGATGGGCTTCAATCCCGGCTCGGTGAACGACCTCAACGGCACCGGCATCGGCGGCATCCCGGCGCTGTTCAAGGCCTTCACGGTGCAGGCCGGGCTCAACTACGACGTCAGCCTGGAGACCGTCGGCGGCAGCGGGCTGGACCTGCACTACAACACCAAGATGGGCCTGATCGACAAGCCCTGGGACCGCGTCGTGCTGCAGAGTTACAGCACGCTGGACGCGGCGCAGCCCGGCAATCCGGCCAAGCTGATCCAGTACTCGGGCCTGCTGGCCGACGCGCTGCACGCGCAGAACGCGAACGTCAAGATCAACCTGATGGCCACCTGGTCGCGCGCCGACCAGACCTATCCGCCCAGCGGCGCCTGGTACGGGCAGTCGATCTACAAGATGGCCGAGGACGTCTACAGCGGCTACCTGCAGGCGGATCAGGCCTCCGACAAGATTGCCGGCGTCATCCCGGTGGGGCTGGCCTGGAACCGCGCGATGTCGCAGGGCTTCGCGGACACCAACCCTTACGACGGTATCGACGCCGGCAAGGTCAAGCTCTGGGCCAACGACAACTATCACGCCAGCATGTACGGCAGCTACCTGGAGGCGCTGACGGTCTTCGGCAAGATCACCGGCCTGGATCCGCGCAGCCTCGGCGTCGACGAGACCGCCGCGGCGCAGCTGGGCATCTCGCAGGCGCAGGTGCGGGTGATGCAGCAACTGGCCTTCGAGCAGCTCGCGGCGCCGGTGCCGGAACCCTCGACCTGGGCGATGCTGATGGCGGGCGTCGGTCTGCTGGCGGTGTGGCGCCGCAAGGGCGCCGCTCACGCGTCGCGCTGCTCCAGCACGTAACCCATCCCGCGCACGGTGTGCAGCAGCTCGACGTCGAAAGGCTTGTCGAGCTTGCCGCGCAACCGCCGCACGGCGACCTCGACGACGTTGGTCTCGCTGTCGAAGTTCATGTCCCAGACCTGCTCGGCGAGTTCGGTCCGGGACAAGACCTGACCCTGGCGCCGCAGCAGGAGCGTCAGCAGGCTGAATTCCTTGGGCGTGAGGTCGAGCCGCTGCCCGGCGCGATGGACCTTGCGCCGCAGCAGGTCGACCTCCAGGTCGGCGAGCTTGAGCACCGTCGTCTCCGCCGGTGGCGCGCCTCCCGCGCGGCGCAGCAGCGCCTGGATGCGGGCCACCCGCTCCGAGAACGCGAAGGGCTTGCACAGGTAGTCGTCGGCGCCGGCCTGCAGGCCGCGCACGCGGTCCTCGACCTCGGCGCGCGCCGTCATCATCAGCACCGGCAGCGCGCGCGTGTGGTCCTGCTGACGCAACGCCGCCAGCACCGCCAGGCCGTCGATGCCCGGCAGCGCGCCGTCCAGCAGCACCAGGTCGTACGCGCCTTCGCTGGCCTGGTGCAGGCCGTCGACGCCGTCGCGCACCAGGTCGACGACGAAGCCTTCCTGCGTCAGGCCGCCGCGCAGGTAGTCGCCGAGCTTGCCCTCGTCCTCGATGACGAGCAGTTTCATTGCGGGTTCCTCATCCGGCGTTCCGGGCAATCGGCGGACCGGCGCGACCCGCCAGGCCCGCCGCGGGCCGCGGACGGCGGCCGCCCGCGGCGTCAGGCCGGGGGCAGGTCCCGCCCCTAGAATCCGCCCACCATGCCTCGACGGACCCTCTCTTCTTCCGCGCCACGCGCCGGGTCCGTCCGCGGGAAGCTGCGCGCGATGGTGTGGCTGATCGTGCTGCCGACGCTGCTGCTGTCGGTGGTCGCGGCCATGGCCGTCTTCCACACCGAACGCCGCGCGGCCGTGTCCGCCGCCACCGAGACCGCCGAGGCCCTGAGCCTGGTCGCCGACCGCGAGATGGCGGTGCGCACGGCGCTGCTGCAGGCGCTCAGCGTCTCGCCCAGCCTGGCCGACGGGCGGCTGGAACTCTTCCACGGCGAGGCCTCCCGGCTGGTCGCCGGAACGCCCAACACCATCGTGCTGACGACGGCCGAGGGCCGGCAACTGATCAACACGCGGATCGCCTGGGGCCACCCGTTGCCCGGGGCGGACGGGTTCACCGACGGCATCGACACCACGCGCCGGCTGCTGGTCTCCAACCTCTATGTCGGACCGGTGAACGGGGCGCCCAGCTTCGCCGTGCGCGTGCCGGTGACGGTGCTGGGCAAGCCCATGTACCTCGGCTACGGGAGCCCCGTCAGCGAGATGCAGCAGATCTTCCGGCAGCAGCCGCTGCCCGAGGGCTGGCTGGGCGTCGTGCTGGACCGCAACGGCCGCGTCATCGCGCGCACCCGCGATCCGGAGAAACGCGTCGGCCAGCAGGCCAGCCCGAACATGCTGAACGCGCTGCGCGGCGGCGACCGCGGCGTCGTGGAGGCCCGCACGCTCGACGGCGAGTCGGTCGTGACCGTCTTCAGCCGCGCGCCGGATTCGGGCTGGGTGGTCCTGATCGGGCTCAGCCAGGCCGAGCTGGCCAAAGGCGCCTGGACGGCCTTCGCGATGATGCTGTCGCTGTCGCTGGCCTTCATCGTGCTGGCGCTGGTCCTGGCGCGCCGCATGAGCCGGGCGATCGCCGATCCGCTGCGTCGTCTGCGCAAGGACGCGATCCGCATGGGCGGCGGCGCGACGATCGAGGAGACTCCCGGCGGCGTCGACGAGATCGATGTCGTGCAGCACGCGCTGGCCACGGCGAGCCGTGAACGCGCGGGCAACGAGCACCGCCTGCGCGAGGAGATCCACGCAGCGGTCGAACAGACGCGCAGCGCGCAGCAGGCGGTGCTGCGCAGCCAGAAGCTGGAGGCGCTGGGCCGGCTGACCGGCGGCATCGCGCACGATTTCAACAACCTGCTGCAGACGATGACGACGGGACTGCAGCTGGCGCGCCGGCTCAGCAGCGATCCGCGCGCGGACACGGCGCTCGAGGCCTGCCAGCGCGCGACCGCGAAGGCCACCCAGCTGACGCGGCAGCTGCTGGCGTTCGGGCGGCCCCAGGTGGGTCACGAGGCCGTGATCGACCTGCGACGTCAGTTGCCGGAGCTGATCGCGCTGGCCGCCGGCGCGGTGGGGGCGGCCGTCGAGGTCGAGCTGAGCATCGACGAGGACCTGTGGCCCGTGCGCACCGACCCGGTCCAGCTGGAACTGGCGGTGCTGAACCTCGCGCTGAACGCGCGCGACGCGATGCACGGGCGGGGGCGGCTGACCGTCTCGGCCCGCAAGCGGGTGCTGGCGGAAGCGGACCCGGTCGGACTGGCGCCGGAACTGCAGCCCGGCGACTACGTCGCGATCGCGGTGCGCGACACCGGCGACGGCATGACCCAGGAGCAGATGGAGCGCGCGTTCGAACCGTTCTTCACCACCAAGGCCGTGGGGCAGGGCACGGGCCTCGGCCTGGCGCAGGTCTACGCGCTGGCGCGTTCGGCGGGCGGCACGGCCGGCATCGTCAGCAAGATCGGTCTGGGAACGGAGGTCACGCTGTGGCTGCCGCGCTCGCACGGGAAGACGGAGGCGGAGGGTCAGGACATGCCCGCCCCGTCGACGGACGCGCCGCGGCGCTTCACCGGCACGGTGTTGCTGGTGGAGGACGAGCCCGCGGTGCGGGAACTGACCGCGCAGGCGCTGGAGGAACGAGGCTTCACCGTGAAGACCGCGCCGACGGCCGATCACGCGCTGGACGTGCTGCGCGGCGGGCTGGCGGCGGACGTCGTGCTGACCGACATCGTGATGCCGGGCACGCGCAGCGGCGTCGATCTGGTGCGGACGCTGAAGGTGCTGAAGCCGACGCTGCCGGTGGTCCTGGCCAGCGGCCATCCGGTGCGCATCGAGGAGGCGCCGAACGTGCCGCTGGTGCCCAAGCCGTACGACGTGGACGTGCTGGCGTCGGTGCTCGCGGCGGCGATGAATCCGACGCAGGCGGCGCAGACGACGAACGCGCGCTGAGGTGCCGCGGCGGCGTGCCGTCGTTCGACGCGCGGCCCGAGCCGTGCGCAGGAACCGGGCCGGCGCCGCCGCTCACGCCACCTTCGGCAGATCCTTCAGCAGCTTGTCCAGCGTGACCGGATAGTCCCGGACGCGCACGCCGGTGGCGTTGTAGATCGCGTTCGCCACCGCCGCGGCCACGCCGCAGATGCCGAGTTCGCCGACGCCCTTGGCCTTCAGCGGCGAGGACATCGGATCGGTCTCGTCGAGGAACACGACCTCCTGGTGCGGGATGTCGGCATGCGCCGGCACCTCGTAGCCGGCGAGGTCGTGGTTGACGAAGAAGCCGCGCCGCTCGTCGACATGCAGGGCCTCCATCAACGCCGCGCCGACACCCATCGTCATCGCGCCGATGACCTGGCTGCGCGCCGCCTTGGGATTGAGGATGCGACCCGCCGCGCACACGGCCAGCATGCGCCGCACGCGGACCTCGCCGGTGAAGGCGTCGACGGCGACCTCGACGAAGTGGCCGCCGAAGGTCGACTGCTGGTACTTCTTGTCGAGATCGCCGAATTCGATCTTGTCCTCCGCGGCCAGGCCCTCGGGGCCGGCGACGTCGCCCAGCGATACGCTGCCACCGCTGCCTCGCACCTGACCGTCGGCGAAGACGGCGTCCTTCGCATCGATGCCGGCCTTTTTCGCCACCATCTCTCGCAGGGCGACGCAGGCCGCGTAGACGCCCGATGCCGAGCTGTTCGCGCCCCATTGACCGCCCGAGCCCGCCGATACCGGCAGCGCGGAATCGCCCAGCCGCACGACCACCTGCTCGAGCCCGACGCCCATCATCTCCGCCGCAGTCTGCGCGAGGATGGTGTAGGTGCCGGTGCCGATGTCGGTCATGTCGGTCTCGACGGTGACGATGCCGCGGCGGTCCAGCCGCACGCGCGCGCCGGACTTCATCACGATGTTGTTGCGGAAGGCCGCCGCGACGCCGAGGCCGATCAGCCAGCGCCCGCCGGGACCCTCGCGACGCTGCCCCGGGGCGCCGCGCCGGCTTCTCCGGATCGACCTGCGTGTCGTTGACGATGCGGAACTGCACCGGGTCCATGCCGACCTGCTCGGCGATCTCGTCGATGGCGATCTCGAGCGCCATCAGCCCCGGCGCCTCGCCCGGCGCCCGCATCGCGTTGCCCTCGGGCAGGTTCAGCACCGCGAGCTTCATCGCCGTCATGCGGTTCTCGCCCGCGTACAGCAGCCGGGTCTGCGCGACCGCCGTTTCCGGCCCGCCGCCGGGCAGATCGCCCGACCAGCTCTCGTGCCCGATCGCCGTGATCTTCCCGTCGCGTCCGGCGGCGATGCGCAGACGCTGGATGGTCGCGGGCCGATGGGTGGTGTTGTTGATCATCAGCGGCCGCTGCAGCGCGACCTTCACCGGCCGGCCGCAGGCCCTCGCGCCGAGCGCGGCCATCAGCACGTCCGCGCGCAGGAACAACTTGCCGCCGAAACCGCCGCCGACGAAGGGCGAGATCAGGCGCACCTTGTCCCGCGCCAGGCCCAGCGTCTTCGCCAGGTCGCCGCGGCCCCAGTCGATCATCTGGTTGGCCGTCCAGACCGTGAGCTTGTCGCCTTCCCAGACGGCCAGCGTCGCGTGGGGCTCCATCATCGCGTGCGACTGGTCGGGCGTGGTGTAGGTCTGGTCGATCTTCACCGCGGCCTGCGCGAAGGCACCCTCGAAGTCTCCCACCTTCGTCTCGGGGGGCGTGCCGCCGGGACCGTCCGCTTCCTTCGGGGGCTGGGCCTTGTCCTTGGCCTTCGCCAGGCTGAAGGCGCCGTTCCCGGGCGTGTACTGGACGCGGATCAGCGCCGCGCCCGCGCGCGCCTGCTCGAAGCTTTCGGCGACGACCACGGCGATCGCCTGGTGGTAGTGGTCGATCTCGGGCCCGCCGAGCAGCTTGGCCGTGTTCATCTTGCCCTGGCCGAGCTTGCCGGCGTTGTAGGCCGTGACGATGGCGAGCACGCCGGGCGAGGCCTCGGCGGCCTGGACGTCCAGCGTGGCGATCCGGCCCTTGGCGATCCCGGCGCCGACGACGACGCCGTAGGCGACGTTCTTGGCGACGTCATGGCGCTCGTACGCATAGGGCGCGGTGCCGGTGGTCTTGCGGGGCCCGTCGATGCGGTCGGTCGGCTTGCCGACGATGCGCAGCTGGTCGATCGGATTCGTGGTGGCGGGGGTGTCGAACTTCATGCGGGCCTCCCGGTGGCCTTGGCTTGCGCGAGCACCGCGGCGAGCGTGCGCTCCACCAGCGGCAACTTGAAGGCGTTTTCGGCGGTCGGCGTCGCGCCGGCCAGCAGGGTCTGGGCGGCCGCGGCGGCGCCGCGGCGCAGGTCGCGCTCGGCGGCTTCTGAACGCCAGGGCTTGGGCGCGACCCCGCCGACGGCGAACCGTCCGCCGCCGTCGCGCTGGACGATCGCGCCCACCGAGACCAGCGCAAAGGCATAGGACGCCCGGTCGCGGACCTTGTGATACAGGTGCGTGCCGACCACCGGCCTGGGCAGCGTCACCGCCGTGATCAGCTCGCCGGCGTCGAGCGTGGTCTCGAGATGCGGCGTGTTGCCGGGCAGGCGGTGGAAATCCGCGATCGGGATGCGGCGCGCCTGGCCGTCGGCGCGCATGGTCTCGACGGTCGCGTCCAGCACGCGCATGGCGACGGCCATGTCGCTGGGGTGTGAGGCGATGCAGGCCTCGCTGACGCCGATGACCGCGAGCGGCCGGCTCATGCCGCCGATCGCCGAGCAGCCGCTGCCGGGCTGGCGCTTGTTGCAGGGCTGGTCGGTGTCGTAGAAGTAGGGGCAGCGGGTGCGCTGCAGCAGGTTGCCGGCGGTGGTCGCGCGGTTCCGCAGCTGGCCCGACGCGCCGGCGAGCAGCGCACGCGACAGCACGCCGTAATCGCGGCGCACGCGCGCGTCTGCCGCGAGGTCGGTGTTGCGCACCATCGCGCCGATGCGCAGGCCGCCCTCGGTGGTCGGTTCGATGCGGTCCAGGCCGAGGCCGTTCACGTCGATGAGGTGGGTGGGTGTCTCGACCTGCAGCTTCATCAGGTCGAGCAGGTTGGTCCCGCCGGCGATGAAGCGCGCGCCGGGCTGCTTCGCGGCGGCCGCCACGGCGGCGGCCGGGGAGCTGGCGCGTTCGAAGGTGAAGGGCTTCATGCGGACCTCCGGTCGCCGGCGCCCGGCACAGGGACGCCGGCCACTTCGGCCATCGCGTCGATGATGTTGGAGTAGGCCCCGCAGCGGCAGAGGTTGCCGCTCATGCGCTCGCGCAACTCGTCGATGGACAGCAGCGGCCGGACGTTGAGGTCGGCCGTGACATGGCTGGGGACCCCGGCCTTGATCTCGTCGAGCACCGCCACGGCCGAGCAGATCTGCCCGGGCGTGCAGTAGCCGCACTGGTAGCCGTCGTGGCGCACGAACGCGGTCTGCATCGCATGCATCTTCTCGGGGGTGCCGAGACCTTCGATGGTCACGACCTGGGCGCCTTCGTGCATCACCGCCAGCGTCAGGCAGGCGTTGACGCGCCGGCCGTCGAGATGGATGGTGCAGGCGCCGCACTGGCCGTGGTCGCAGCCCTTCTTGGTGCCCGTGAGCTGCAGGTGTTCGCGCAGCAGGTCCAGCAGCGAGGTGCGGTTGTCGACGACCAGCGTGTGCGGCTGGCCGTTGACGCTGAGGGTCACGCGGGAGGTGGCCACGAGGTTCTCCTGAGGCTTGGGACCAGCCGGCGAAGTCGTCTGCGCGGCGGCCTCCAGCGGCGTGCCGGCGGCGACCGCTGCGGAGGCCCCCGCGCCGGCGATCAGGACGCCGCGACGCGAGATGGCGCCGGGCTCACCGTCGCGCGGGGCGGCGTCGGTCGGGGAGGGCGGGGACGCGACGTCCGTTCGATCCGTGTCGAGATCCATGCTGGGGACTCCTGGCTGGCCGGGATCGGCAACCCAGGCATCGGCAATCGTCGTGCCAGTAGGACATCCTCAGCGATGGGCCTGCAGCCATTCCTCGACGGTTTTTGCGCTGGTACCGACCGCGTCGACCGCATGTCGCAGCAACTCCGGCGACACGCCGAAGCGCTCGCCCCAATAACGCAGTTCGTAGTCGTCCTGCACGTTGACGCGATGGCGTTCGCTGTTGTGAGGGCTGGAAGTTTCTTCGGACATGACGATCGCTCCCGGAGGACAAGGGCGAACAAGGCGGGAAGGCCTGGGCGTGAAAGGCTCAGTGGCGCGTCAGCGCGTCAGCGCGGCTTGCGCGACGGCGGCACGCGGCTGCTGTCCTCGCCGTCGAGCGTGGCCCCGGGATCTTCCTCCCCGGCGACCGATTCGTCGAATGAATGATCCGGCACCGCCGGCGGGCCGGGGTCGTGCGGACGCGGTCCGGCCGGCGTGGCGCCCTCCTTGGCGCCGTCCTTCCGGTGCTCCCCGGCGTTCTCCGTCCCCGGCTCCGGCGCGGGTCCCGAAGGCGTGTCGATCGCGTCCACGGGCGTGGGAGCGTCAGGGCCGACCGAGGTCGACGGCGAATTCGTGGCGTTCATGGCATTCCCCGGCAGGCTGCTGGCCGACACGAAGCGTCGCTTGCCAGCGCGCTTGGCGGTCGTCATCGCCGTTTCGGCGAGCCGCATCAGCGACTCCGCCTGGCGGCCGTGGTGAGGGGCAAACGCGATGCCGACGCTGGCCGTGATCGACGCGTGATCGCCGTCGGGCAGCCGGATCGGCTCCGCGATGGAGGCCAGCATGCGCCGCAGCACCGGCTCCGCCTCGTGCTCCGCACGCAGCGCGGTGAGCAGCAGTGCGAACTCGTCGCTGCCCATGCGCGCCACCAGATCGTGCCCGCGCACGGCGGCCAGCAGCCGCTGCGCCACCACGCGCAGCACGACGTCGCCGGCCTCGTGGCCGAACTGGTCGTTCAGGTCCTTGAAGCCGTCCAGGTCCACCCAGCACACCGCGACCAGCCCGACGCGCTCGCCCAGCAGCGTCATCGCGCCGGCCAGCCGCTCGGTGAAGCGCACGCGGTTGGGCAGGCCGGTGAGCGCGTCGTGCACGGCCAGATGCTGCGCGGTGGCTTCGCTTTCCTTGAACGCGGAGATGTCGATCATCATCCAGAGCGATTCGCGCTCGGCCACCCGCGCGCCGCTGAGGTCGATCCACACCGGCGTGCCGTCCTTGCGCCGCATCCTCAGCTGCCGGCGGTAGCGCCGGCCTGCCTCGATCGCCGGATAGGCGGCGTCGCCGACCTCGCGGAAGCTCTCGTCGTCCAGGTAGAGCGGCCGGGTCGTCTGGCCGTGCAGCTCCCCCGGCGCGTAGCCGAACAGCGACGCCAGCGCGCGGTTCTTCCAGACGACGGTGCGATCGCGCAGCCGCATCATGCCGACCATGTCGTTGTCCAGCATCAGCGCCTGCTCCAGCGCGAGCTGCTGCAGCCCGATCGCCGCGCGACGGTCGCGGCGCTGCTGCAGGAAGACCAGCACGGAGCAGCCCAGCACCGTCAGGATCACCACGCCGGCCAGCGCCGCCTGCTGCACCACCTCGCCGCGCCAGGCGGCCAGGAATTCGGCCGTGCTGGCGCCGGTGAAGATGGTCAGCGGATAGCCTCGCACCTGGCGGTAGCAGGTGATGCGCTCGATGTTGTCGAGCCTGGTCCGCGTCATGTACCAGCCCTGCCGCGGGTTGGCGGCGATCTTGCGCATCAGGTCCTCGGACACGATCACGTCGCCGATGCCGCGGATCGAATGCGGCTCCGTGGCGGAATAACGCGCGATCAGCCGCTGGCTGCGCGTGCGCAGCGAGATGGCGCCTTCCGCGCCTATCGTCAGGCCCTTGAAGCTCTCGATGAAGTGTTCGGTCGACAGGGTGGTGTAGACCACGCCGGCGAAGCTGCCGTCCTCGTTCTCGAGCCGGCGGGACACGGCGATGCCCCACTTGTGCAGCACGCGGCCGAAGAGCGGCTCGGAGACGACGACATCGTCGCTGCGGCCGTCGCGGGCGCGCTGGAAGTAGTCGCGGTCGCCGACGTTGAGCATGCCTTCCTCGCCCGCCAGTCCGTACACGACCTGGCCGCGCGCGTCGGTGATGCGGATCGCGTCGACCTGCGGCAGCAGGCTGCGCTGGTCGGACAGGGCGCGCTCGATCCCGCGCCGGACCTGGTCCGGGTCGCCGCTCGTGCGCCGGAACTGCAGCGCCAGCGTCGACAGCGCGTTGTCGACCTGCTTGAGTTCGGCGCCGATCTCGATGCTGAGGCTGGCGGCCAGGTTCTCGGTGGTCTCGCGGGCCCGGGTGAGGTCGGAGTCGCGGCCGGCCTGCAAGGCCAGCCAGGTGGCGGTCACGATCGCCGCGGCGATGACGAGGTTGCCCGCCGCGAGCCACCAGGCCAGTCGCGTCAGTGAGCGGGGAGCGTAAAGGGGCGGGCGGTCCATCGGAGGCGTTGCGGGCGAAGCGGTCATCCTAACCGCGTCGGGGGTGGTCGAGCGACCGGTCGCCCGACGCTCACCAAGGTCGTCGCGGCGCACGCTTTCGGGTCGCCGCGCAACGCCGACGCGAGGGCCCTCGCGTCCTCCTCCCGCCTCTTGGAAACCGGATCGACCGGTGGTTGAAAGGAATCGAGATGAATGCACCGACAGAAGTTTCAGATGTCAGGGTGACGGCTCCCGGACCGGTGGACGCCGCGACCGACGCGACGGGCTGGTGGCCGTGGCTGACGGGAGGCGTCACACAAGCGTGGGAGTCGTGGAATCAGATGACGGCTGCGTGGTGGTCTGGCAGCTCCGGCGATTCCCGGATTCTCGACCTTGGCCTTCTGGACGAAGGCACCCAGGTGCGCTCGCGCAACTTCGGCGACACGATGCTGGTGGAAGTGGTCTCTCCGGACAACAGGGCCATCAGACGGTATGGCCCCAGTAGCGACAGCATCGACACGGTTCGCGTCAACTTCGACGACCGCTGCGAGCCGATGGATATCGACACTCGGACCTTCGACGAAGGCCATCTGACCTACATCACCGGTGATTCGTCCGGTGCGTCTCCAGGAGACTCTTCACAAACGCAAGGGCGGTGCGACATCCTTTCCCAGGGCATTCCAATCCCGTCCGATACGCCTCTGCTGCCTCCGCTTCAGCCACAACCTGCGGTGATCTGAGCGCGTTATCCGCCGCGGAGCTGTCGCTCCAGGCCGTCGAGCACCTGGTAGCAGGGCAGCACCTGCGCGACGCCAGCCTCGGGCTCCCGGCCCTCCCGGATGGCCGCGATGAACTCGCGGTCCTGCAGCTCGATGCCGTTCATCGAGACCGCCACCCGGCTGACGTCCACCGTCTCGTCGCGGCCGGTGACGAGGTCGTCGTAGCGGGCGATGTAGGTGCCCGTGTCGCCGATGTAGCGGAAGAAGGTGCCCAGCGGCCCTTCGTTGTTGAAGGACAGCGACAGCGTGCAGATCGCCCCGTTGGCGGCCTGCAGCTGAAGGCTCATGTCCATCGCGATGCCCAGCGTCGGGTGGATGGGCCCCTGCAGCGCGTTGGCGCGCACCACGGGGCTGCCGCACTGCCAGGCGAAGAGGTCCACGGTGTGCGCGGCGTGATGCCACAACAGATGGTCCGTCCAGCTGCGCGCCTGGCCCAGCGCGTTGGTGTTGGTGCGGCGGAAGAAATAGGTCTGGACATCCATCTGCTGGATGTTGAATCCGCCGGCCTCGATGCGGCGGCGCACCCACTGGTGGCTCGGGTTGAAGCGCCGCGTATGCCCGCACATCGCGACCAGGCCGGTCTCGCGCTGGCGTCGCACGACGGCCTCGCCCTCGGCCAGCACGTCGCACAGCGGGATCTCGACCTGCACATGCTTGCCCGCGTCCAGGCAGGCCAGCGCCTGTTTCGCGTGCAGCTGCGTCGGCGTGCACAGGATGACGGCGTCGACGTCGTCGCGCGCGAGCGCCTCGTCGAGTTCGGTCGTCGCGTGGCCGATGCCGTACTTTGCGGCGGTCTCACGCGTCTTGTCGAGGTCGCGGCTGATCAGCGACACGACCTCCACGCCGTGGATCTGCTTCAGCGCGTCGAGGTGCTTCTGGCCGAAGGCGCCGGCGCCGGCCAGGGCAATGCGGATCGGTGCGGTCATGGGGTCTTTCGGAGGTTCAGGGGTTCTCGAGGATCAGGTGACCCACGGCGGTGTTGGAGGCGGGCACGTGATAGAAGCGGTGCGCGACGCGCGGCGCGGAGGCGTCTGCCGAGCCCGCCGGGCCCGCCGGGTCCGCGGACTCCGCGAGATCGGCCATCGCGCCGCGGGCGATCAGCCACATCACGAGCTCGATGCCCTCGGAGCCCGCCTCGCGGACGTAGTCCAGGTGCGGCATCTCCGCCAGGCCGCGCGGGTCCGCGATCAGGCGGTCCATCCAGGCGTTGTCCCACTCGCGGTTGATCAGGCCGGCGCGCGGTCCCTGCAGCTGATGGCTCATGCCGCCCGTGCCCCAGACCTGCACCCGGAGCGGCGTGTCGAAGCTCTCCACCGCGCGGCGGATCGCCTGCCCGAGCTGCAGGCAGCGCCGGCCCGACGGCACCGGATACTGCACGACGTTCACCGCCAGCGGGATCACCGGCACCGGCCAGCCGGTCGCGCCGGCCGGCTGTTCCCCGAACATCAGCGACAGGGGCACGGTCAGGCCGTGGTCGACCGTCATGCGGTTGATCAGCGTCAGGTCGAAGTCCTGCTGGATCACGCTCTGCGCGAGGTGGGCGGCGAGTTCCCCGTGGCCGTGGACCGTCGGCACGGCGCGCGGGCCCCAGCCTTCGTCGGCGGGTTCGTAGCGGTCGGCGGTGCCCAGCGCGAAGGTCGGGATCATGTCCAGGCTGAAGGCGTTGGCGTGGTCGTTGTAGACCAGCACGATCGCATCGGGGCGGTGGGCGTCCATCCAGCGGCGCGAGGGCCCGTAGCCCGCGAAGAGCGGCTGCCAGTACGGGTCCCGCGTGCGCCCCTGGTCCATCGCGACGCCGATCGCCGGCACGTGGGAGGTGTAGACGGACGCGGTGATACGCGCATGCTGGCTCATCGGGGCGTTCCCTTCGTGTCCTGCCGGCTCTCTTGCCGGGTGTCTTGCCGGGTGTCTTGCCGGGTGTCGCCCCTCGTCGCGGCGCTCGCGTCGGCGGCCACCTCCGGGGCGACCGCCGCGTGGCGCGGCGTGCCGTCGGGCCGACGTCCGCCGGCCAGCATCATGTCGCGGTAGTCGGTCTCGCTCATGCCGGTCATGCCGGCGGCCATCTGCTGGTAGCTGCGGCCGTCGGTCGCGCCGATCTTGGCCAGGAAGTAGATGTTGCCGCCCAGCCGGATGCACTGGTTCAGGTCGCGCGCCAGCACCGCCTCCTTCTGCGCGGCCGTCATCGCCCACTCGTCGAGGTAGGCGCGTTCGTCGGCCTTGAAGCGCGCGCGGTTCTCGGCCTTCATCAGCGACATGCAGAACTGGTTGAGCCAGTAGCCCTTGCGCGCCTGGTCGGCGTCGAAGATGGTCGTGCCGGGGATGTCCTGGTAAGGCTTGGCTATGGGCATGAAGGTCTCCATCAGCGCAGTGTCAACGCATGTGCTCCGGCCAGTACAAGCGCATCGGGTTGTCGACCAGCAGCTTCTGGCGCAGCTCGGCGGTGGGCGCGATGCGCGGGATCACGTCGACCAGCAACCCGTCGTCGGGCATGTGGTCCTTGAGGTTGGGATGGGGCCAGTCCGTGCCCCACAGCACGCGGTCGGGGAACGCCTCGACGACGCGCCGCGCGAAGGGGATGACGTCTCGGTAGGGCTCGGGTTCGCCGTTCAAGGCGGGCGGTCCGGCCACGGACAGTCGCTCGGGGCAGGTGACCTTGCTCCAGACGAAAGGGTGCTCGCGCAGGAAGCGCAGGAAGAGCGCGAACTCGGGCCCGTCCACCGGCTTCGTGACGTCGGGGCGACCCATGTGGTCGACGACGACCGTCGTCGGCAGCGCGCTGAAGAAGTCCCACAGCTCGGGCAGGTCCGGCGCCTCGAAATAGATGACCACGTGCCAGCCCAGCGCCTTCACGCGCTGCGCGATCTCCATCAGCTCGTCGCGCGGGGTGAAGTCCACCAGCCGCTTGACGAAGTTGAAGCGCACGCCGCGCACGCCGGCGTCGTGCAGGTCCTTCAGCTGTTCGTCGGTGATGCCGCGGCGCACCGTCGCCACCCCGCGCGCGCGGCCGCCGGACGCCCGGCACGCGTCGACCATCGCGCGGTTGTCATCGCCGTGGCAGGTGGCCTGCACGATCACGTTGCGGCTGAATCCGAGCCGGTCGCGCAACGCGAAGAGCTGCGCCTTGCCTGCGTCGCACGGCGTGTACTTGCGCTCGGGCGCGTAGGGGAACTCGGCGCCCGGGCCGAAGACATGGCAGTGCGCGTCGACGGCCCCGTCGGGCAGCCGCAAGCGCGGCGTCGACGGATCCTGGTACCAGTCGAGCCAGCCCGGGGTCTTGTCGAAGCCGCCGGAGGTCGGGAGCGTCATCGCTTGTCCTTCTTCGAAATCACAGCTTGGGTCGGGCGATCTGTGCCAGGAGCCGGTCGGCTTCCGTGCGCCAGTCCGGGCTGCGGCCGAAATCCGCCTCACCGCGTCGGCCGAAGACGCCGTCCTCGGCCAGATCGGCCATCCAGGCCTGGCGCTCGGCGGTGCCTTCGGCGCTCCACGGCGTGAGGCCGGCGTCGCGCACCGTCTCGGCCACTTCGCGGACCTCCTCGCTGCGGCGGCGCCCGTGCTGGATCACGCGCTGGAAGAAGTAGGCGGCCTGCGTCTCCCAGTCGATGCCCGGGAAGGTTTCCTTCAGCGAGGCGAGCACCGCGTCCTCGACGCCGTAGTGACGCGCGGAAGTGAGGCTCTCGATGACCATCGCCTCCAGCCCCTTGATCATCACACTGCGGCACATCTTGGTCGCGCTGACGACGCCGATCTCCGCACTGCCGACCGTGGGCGCGAAGCCCAGCTGCCGCAGCAGCGGCTCGGCCGCGGACGCATGCGGTCCGCCGAGCAGCAGCGGCACGCGGATGCGGTAAGGCGGCACGCTGGTCATGACGGCGCCTTCGACGTAGCGGCCGCCGGTCGCGTGCACCGCGTCGGCCGCCGCGCGCTTGACCTTGGGCGACGCGGAATTGAAGTCCAGCACGAGGGTGTCCGGCCGCAGCCCGGCGGCGGCCGCGCGCGCGGCATCCAGCGTCTGGCTGGCGGTGACGGCGCTGATCACGAGGTCGGCCGGCGTCGCCACCATGGTCGCGGAGGCGCCCAGTTCGACGCCGAACTCGACCGCGTGCTCGCGCATCGTGTCCGCGTCGCTGGACGGGGATTCCAGCTTCAGGTCGTAGGCGCTGACCGCGACGCCGGCGGCGTGCAGATCCTCGGCCAGGATCCGGCCGACCTCGCCGTAGCCGATCAGGCCGACGCGAAGGGGCCGGGGCGGGTTCTGAGCTTGGGGAACTGCAGCGTTCATGGTCAGTCCAACGAGATGTTGAGTCGCTTGATCAGGTCGGCGTACTTGGCGGACTCGCCGGCGATGAAGGCCTGGTACTGCTCCTTCGTCGTCGGGAAGACGTCGTAGCCGAAGGTGGCGTAGCGTTCGCGGATGTCGGGTTCGGCCAGCGCGGCCTCGATGTCGCGCTGGATCTTCTCCTGCACCGCTTTCGGCAGGCCGCGCGGCGCGGCGATCGTCGTCCAGCCGGTGACCTCGTAACCGGCGGGGCCGCCGGATTCGCTGACGGTGGGCAGGTCGGGGAAGGCCGGATGACGCCTGGGCCCCGTCACCGCGATGAAGCGGATCTTGCCGGCGCGCTGCAGCGGGCCGGCGGTGGCCATCGAGCCGAGCGCGAAGTTCAGTTCGCCGTTGGCCACGGCGGTGTAGAGCATCGTGGTCTCCTTGTAGACCACGTGCGTCATCTGCGTCTTCGTCATCGACTCCAGCTGCGCCGCGCCCAGGTGCACCGGGTTGCCGACCGACCAGGAGCCGTAGTTCAGCGCGTTGGGATGGGCCTTGGCGTCGGCCACGATGTCGCCGACGGTCTTGTACTTGCTGGTGGCCGGCACGCCGACGAAGAAGTAGGTCTTGAACAGCGGCGCGATCGGATCGAAGTCCTTCACCGGGTCGTAGGGCAGCTTCTTGAACAGGTGCGGATAGACGACGAGGTGGACGTTGTCCAGCTGGATCAGGTCGTGGCCGTCGGTGGCGCCGCGCTTGAAGGCGTCGATGGCGATGAAGCCGTTCGCGCCGGGCTTGTTCTCGACGATCACCGGCCTGCCCCACTTCTTGGAGAGCTTCTCCGCGACCACGCGGGCGACCGTCTCCGGTCCGGCGCCGGCGGGGAAGGGCGTGAGGATGCGCACGGGCTTGGTGGGCCAGTCCGCCGCAGGAGCGCCTGGCGCGCTGGCCTGGGCGGCGGCCAGCCGCGGCATCGCCGAGCCCAGCAGCAGGGTCGCGAGGGTCAGGCCTTGCCCGAGGCGGGCAAGGGTCACGCGGCGATTCGTCAGGGCAGTCATCGTCGTTGTCTCCGTCGATCTCTTGTCGTCGGCGCCCTCTGGCGGGCGGGGCGCTCGGGTGGATGGGGACTGCTGGGTCCTGCGGGTCCTGCGGGTCCTGCGGGTCCTGCGGAAGGTGATCTCAGTCGATGTAGCGCAGGCCGGCCTTGGCCAGCGGCTCGCGCATCCTGTACATGTCCAGGCCCAGCACGCCGGCGGCGAACTGCTCGCGCTTGGCGCCCTCGTTGGCCTCGCGGGCGGCGGCGGCGTCCAGGGTCTGGCGGGCCAGCGCGGCGGGCACGCAGACGATGCCGTCGTCGTCGGCGACGATCACGTCCCCGGGGTGGACAAGCGCGCCGGCGCACACCACCGGGATGTTCACCGATCCCGGCGTCGCCTTGATGGTGCCCTTGGCGGAGATGCACCTGCTCCACACGGGGAAGTTCATCTCGTTGAGCGTGCGCACGTCGCGCACGCCGCCGTCGATGATGAGCGCGCGGGAACCGCGGGCCTTGAAGGAGGTCGCGAGCAGGTCGCCGAAATAGCCGTCGCCGCATTCGGAGGTGACGCCTGCGACGACGATGTCGCCCTCGCGGATCTGCTCGGCGGCGACATGCAGCATCCAGTTGTCGCCGGGTTGCAGCAGCACGGTGACGGCCGTGCCGGAGACCGCGACGCCGGTCTGGATCGGTCGCATGTAGGGCTTGAGCAGGCCGACGCGGCCCAGCGCCTCATGGACGGTCGCGGCGCCGAAGGAGCCGATCGCGTCGGCGGCGGCGCGATCGGCGCGGGTGATGTTGCGGTAGACGACACCGAGCTCGTACATGGCGGGTTCCTTCTTCGGAGGTTCTGATCGGGAATCTGGGGGATCTGTGGGATCTGTGGGATCTCGGGGATCTGGGGAGCGGGCGGTGGCGCGGGCGCTTGCTGCGCGCGTTCAGACCGCCGGTGAGGCGAGGCCCAGCCGCCGGCGCAGCGCGTCGTGGCGGGGGGAGGCGAAATCGTCGGCCACGCGCTGCGCGGTGGCGGGTTCGGCGCTGCTGGCGGCGACGGCGGCGGTGAAGCGGGTGACGATCTCCAGTCCGGGCGGCATCGGGCCGAGGATCGTCAGGCCGTCGTGTCCCAGGAGCTCGCTCAACTGCTGGAAGCCGAGGTCGACATCGCCCTGCGCCACGCTCTTCGCCACGGGCACGCCGGCGGGCGATTGACGCAGACGGTCGGCGAGGGCGTGGCGCAAGCCCCAGTCCTCTAGCAGCTTCAGCAGCGCCTGGCCGCTGGGTCCGGTCGAATACCCGATGGCCCGGGCGCCGAGCAAGGCCTGACGCAGCGCGTCGGCGGTGTCGACGGCGGGGCGGGCATGGCCTTCCGGCGACGCGATGAACATGGGCGAGTCGGCGATGGGCCGCAGCGAGCCGGCGCGCAGATGCCCGGCGCCCAGCAGGCGTTCCATCGCCTCGGCGGCGAGCACCACCAGGTCCAGTGCTTCGCCCGCTTCGACGCGCCGGGCGGCATCGACGCCGCCCATCGATTCGAACCGGACTTCCAGGCCATGCGCGGCGGTGTAAGCGGCGGACAGATCCGCCAGCAGGGCACGGGTGGCCATGGAGGAGAGGCCGGCGAGGGGAGCGATCACGGGGGCGGTCCGGAAGCGGTCGAGTGGGCGGATTCTGGTCCTGTCGGCCCGGGCCATCCAGTTCTGGGTTCCACTAGCTGCTATTCCGTTCCGGCATGACGCGGATGTGGGGCCATGCCGGTTCGTGAGAGCATGCGGGCATGAACCTGACGCAATTGGAGACTTTCGTCCATGTGGCCGAGCACGGCAGTTTCAGCAAGGCGGCGATGGTGCTGGGCGTGGCGCAGCCGGCGCTGAGCCGGCAGGTGCGCGCGCTGGAGACGGAACTGCACGAGACCCTGCTGCTGCGCAACGGCCGCGGCGTGGAACTGACCGAGGCGGGGCGCCGGCTGCTGCAGCACGGGCAGGACATCCTGAACCTGGTCAGCCATGCGAAGGACGACCTGCGCGCGCGGCGCAGCGAACCGGTGGGACAGATCACGATCGCGATGCCGCCGACGCTGGCGCGGCTGCACACGCTGGCGCTGATCCGGGCCTTCCAGGCGGAGATGCCCCAGGCGCGGCTGACGATCATGGAGGGGTTCTCGGTGCACCTGACCGAGTGGCTGCTGACCGGGCGGACGGACCTGGCGCTGGTCTACAACCCCGAGCCGGTGCCGGCGCTGGAGATCCTGCCGCTGCGTCGCGAGCGGCTGTGCCTGGTCAGCCCCAAGGACCAGGCGCCGGCGCGGCCGCCGACCCTGTCGCAGCTGTCGCGGTATCCGCTGGTGATGCCGCAGCGCGGCCACATCTTCCGTGCACTGATGGAGCAGGCGGCGGCGATGGCGGGGGTGCAGCTCGACGTGCGCTGGGAAGTGGCGAGCGTGCCGGCGATCCTGGACTGCGTCGCGGCCGGCATCGGCCATGCGGCGCTGGGCGAGGACGCGCTGCAGATCTACGAGAAGCCGGAGCGTCTGGTCACGACGCCGTTCGCGAAGGCGGACATCCAGAGCACGCTGTGCCTGGTCACGCCGACCAGCAAGCGGGCGACGCCGTTGTTGCAGCGGACGGCGGGGGTGATCATGAAGATGGTGGGGGATCCGCGTTGATCTGCCGTCAGCCGGCAAGCCAGCCGGCGGGTGTCGCGACAGAAATCCGGCGTTCCGTTGACGTGCCTCAAAAAAATCTCTGCGCGACAACGTCATGCTCCACGAAGCCGCGACGCCGCGCATCGCCCCGAGTGGGGCCATGAGGAGGGAAGACCAATTCGGGAGATTGGCGGAACTCGGGGGGAGACGGGGACGCGTGGGGGACGGCGGGAAGGGCGACAGGGAGAGCGATGCGCGTGCCGCTCAAGCCGCCTTCTTCGCCGGCGGTTTCGCGCGCTTCACGTACTGCGGCAGGAAACTCCGCTTCTCCTGGCCAAAAGCGACCGTCACGCTGTCCGACGTCGCCTCCACGACGACGCCGCCGCCGTAGCGCTTGACCCGGACCGCTTCGCCCGGCTGGAAGACGATCGCGGCCGCGACGACCGGCGGGGTGTCAGGTGTTGCCCGCGCCGCGCCCGACGAGGCATCGATCCCGCGTTCGCGCTCGTGCGCATCGAAGCGCTCGCAGTTGTCGCAGCCGTGGCAGCGGTCGAAATCCGCCGCCTCGTCGAAGGCCTCCAGCATCACGCGCCAGCGGCACAGGCCGCTCTGCGCGTAGAACACCATCTGTTCGAGCCGGCGTCGGTCCTGACCGGCTTTCGCTTCATAACGGGCCAGCGCCGCCATCAGCGACGCCACGTCGCCCGGCGCCGGATCGGCCAGCGCGAACGCGTCGCCGTCTTCTGTCAGCCAGCCTTCGCGGACCAGCAGGCCCGTCAAGACCTCGAGCTTGTTGCGCGGCCGGGTCAGACGTTCCCGCAGCGCGTCGAGCGTCCAGCCGGTCTCGTCGGGAGCGTCCGTGCGCAGGGCTTCCATCACTGCTTGCGCATCGGCCGGCGCCGGATACCGGCCGTTGAGGAAAAACTGCTGCACCGCGCGGTCGCCCGGGACGAACAGCAGCGTGCAGTCCGCGCGCCCGCCGTCGCGGCCCGCGCGGCCCGACTCCTGGTAGTAGACGTCCAGCCCGGCGGGGACCTGGTAATGGATGACGCATCGGATGTCCGGCTTGTCGATGCCCAGGCCGAATGCGTTGGTCGCCACCATCACGCGCGCCTCGCCGCGCATGAAGCGGTCCTGCGCCTCGTGGCGCTGCGCGGCGCGCAGGCGGCCGTGGTACAGCGCCGAGGACACGCCCGCGCCCGCCAGCGCTTCGTGCACGGCCTCGGCGGCCTTCACCGTGGCGGTGTAGATGATGGTCGAGGGCCGTCGGTCCGCCTCCGCGTTCGAGTGCGGAGCCGACGCCGACGCCGGATCCGGATCCGGATCCGAGCCGGCGACCAGGGCCAGCAGCCGCCGCAGCTTGTCCTCCTCGTCCGCCAGCGGCTCCACGCGATAGTGCAGGTTGGGACGGTAGGTCCCGGCGATCAGGCAGCCCGCGGCGGGAATGTCGAGCTGGCGCGCGACGTCCTCGACGACTTCCGCCGACGCGGTCGCCGTGAGCGCCAGCACGGTCGGCCGACCGAGGCGCTCGCGCGCCTCGCCGATGCGCAGGAACGCCGGCCGGAAGTCGTGCCCCCATTCGGAGATGCAATGCGCCTCGTCGACGACCAGCAGATCGGTCGGCCGCTGCGCGAGCCGCTCGACCCAGTCAGCGTCGGCCAGCCGTTCCGGCGTCAGCAGGACGACCCGCGCGCTGCCGTCGAGCGCCGCCGCTTCCTGCGCCTCCAGCGATGCCGCGTCCAATCCGCTGTGCACCTGCGCGCAGCGGATGCCGAGCGCGCCCAGCCGCTCGCACTGATCTTTCATCAACGCGATCAGCGGGGAGACGACCAGCGTGCGACCCGGCAGCAACGCCGCGGGCAGCTGATAGCACAGCGACTTGCCGGCACCGGTCGGCATCACCGCCAGCGTGTTCAAGCCGCGCAGCACGCGATCGACGA
This sequence comes from Mitsuaria sp. CC2, assembly GCF_048957715.1. Lineage (NCBI taxonomy): Bacteria > Pseudomonadati > Pseudomonadota > Betaproteobacteria > Burkholderiales > Sphaerotilaceae > Roseateles > Mitsuaria sp. CC2. The sequence continues at coordinate 73,704 of NZ_JARVXN010000042.1, forward strand.
CGTCCTTCTGGCCCGGTCGCCAGACGCGCAGCCCGAAGCGGCGGAGTTGCTGAAGGACAAGGCGTTCTGAAGGAACCGGACGGCGCGTGGGCATAGGTCGCTGGAGGGGGCAGGGTGGTGTCCCACCCTCAGCAAGCCGCGCACCCGAAGCCTGTCCCCTGTTCGCAAGCCGGGCACAGAGGTTGCCAAGTGAAGCCATGCCGCCCCGCGTGAGACGCATCGCGTCGCAGTGCGCCACGCGTCGGGGCCCGACCCACGTCACAACATTCGGAGAACCTCATGATCAGCACCATCCTGCTCGTCATCCTCATCCTGCTGCTCATCGGCGCCTTGCCCTCCTGGCCTCACAGCCGCAGCTGGGGCTACGGGCCCAGCGGCGGCCTGGGCCTCGTCGTCCTGATCCTCATCGTCCTGCTGCTGCTGGGATACATCTGACGACGCCGTCGATGTCCCACACCAGCCCGCTCAGACGCGTCCGTTGAGGGCGCGCGCCGCGGGCACGGAGGGCGGTCCCCTGCCGGGGGCTCACGCGCCCAGCAGCGACTGCCCGCACACCCGCAGCACCTGACCGGTGAGCGGGTGTGCCCCCGGCGACGCCAGGAAGGCGATCGCCTCCGCCACGTCCGCCGGCGTGCCGCCCTGCTTGAGCGAGTTCAGGCGGCGTCCGGCCTCCCGCACCATCAGCGGCATCCGGCGCGTCATCGCGGTCTCGATGAAACCCGGCGCGACCGCGTTGACCGTGCCGCCGCGTGCGTCGAGCGTCGCGGCGCGCGCCCCCACGTACCCGATCAAGGCCGCCTTCGACGCGCTGTAGTTGGTCTGTCCGGCGTTGCCCGCGATGCCGCTGATCGACGACAGGCAGATCTCCCTCGCGCCGGGGTTGAGCAGTCCGGCGTCGTCCAGCCGCGCATCGATCGCGAGGATCGCCGCGACGTTCACCGCCATCACGGCGTCCCATTCCGACGGCGACATGCGCGCCAGCGTCCGGTCGCGCGTGATTCCCGCGTTGTGCACGAGCACGTCCACGCCGTGCAGGCGACGCACCGCGTCGAGCAGTTCGTCGACGGCGCCCGGCGCGGTCAGGTCCGCGGCCAGCAGCGATCCGCCGATCTCGCGCGCCAGCGCCTCCAGCGGCTGGCGCGCGGCGGGCACGTCGACGCACAGCACGCGCAGGCCGTCGAGCGCCAGGCGCCGCGCCGTGGCCGCGCCGATGCCGCCCGCCGCGCCCGTGACGAGCGCCACCGGCGCGCGCTGCGGATCGAGCGGCGGATCGACGTCCTTGCGCCAGGACAGCACCTGCCCCGACACGTAGGCGGAGCGATCCGTGCCGAAGAATCGCAGGGCGCCGGCGAGCGACTCCATCGAGGCCGCGCCTTCCTGCAGCACCAGTGCGTTGGCCGTCGCGCCGCGCCGGCCGACCTCCTTGGCCAGCGCGCGGACGAAGCCCTGGACCGCGGCCAGGCACGCCGCTTCCGCCGCGCTCATGACGCCGGCGGAGGTCAGCGCGAGCACGCGTGCGCCCGGCGCGAGCCGGACCATCGCCAGTTGGGCCTGCTCGAACAGCGCGCGCAGGGCCGCCAGGTCGCGGCATCCCGTCGCGTCGATCACCAGCGTCCTCACGGGCCCGTCGCCGCTGGGCATGCCGCCTTGGCCCACGATCGCCGCGAGCAGCGAGGGCAGCGGCGCCGCGCTGCCCGGGGCGATCGCGAGGACCGGCCGTCCGGCGAGTTCCTCCTCGACCCAGGCGTCCTGCCGACGAGGGAGCGGCACCGGTTGCGGCAGATTGAACAGGCGCGCGATGCGGCGGCCGAGCGGGTGCCGGACGAAGGTGAGCAGGCGGTCGGTCATGGAGGCAGGGTAGGCGGCGCAGGCAGGGTCGCCGCCGAGGGCTGGGAACGGCGCGCAGTGTAGGCGCGGCCGGACATGCCGCCGCTCAATGTGAACCCGATGCGTGTCTCCCGTTCGTCCGAGTGCGCGAACGGGGCGCCGCCGTGCATCCGAGCGACCGCGTCGACGATCGACAGACCGACGCCGTAGTGACCCAAGGGAGCGGCCGGCTCGTCCCCGCCCGCCGCCTCGCTGCTCATGAAGCGGTCGAACAGGCGCGGCAGCCGCTGCGCCGGAATGACGGGTCCCGTGTTCGCAACCCACAGGCGGACCCGGCCCGAGCGATGGCCGTCGATGCCGACGCGCAGCACGCTGCCGGCCGACCCGTAGCGGGTCGCGTTCGCGATCAGGTTGGACAACGCGCGCTTGAGCAGCGCGGCATCGAAATCGCCCGCCGCCTCCCCGTCGACGCGCAGCGACAGGCCCGCCTCCTCGACGGCCGCGTCGTGGTACTCGGCCACTTCCGCGGCCAGGGCCGCGAGGCTGTCGACCCGCTGCCGCCGCGCGCGCTGTCCGCCGTAGGCCCGCGACAGGAACAGCATGTCGCCGACGATGCCCTGCATCCGACGCAGCTCCTCGAGGTTGGCGCCGAGGCGGTCCCTGGCCTCGGGCGGGAGATCGAGTTCGCGCAGCGTGACTTCGGTGCCGGTGATCAGCGTGGCGAGCGGCGTGCGCAACTCATGCGCGACGTTCGCGCTGAACGCCTCCACCTGCGCCTGCGTCCGACGCTGCCGTTCCAGCATCGCGGTCAACTGGTCGACGCGCTGTCGCAGCGCGCGCAGCAATCCGCCGGCGCTGCGCAACGATGACAAAACGGTCATCCGCATGTCCGCCTCATGTCAGCACCAGAGGCATAGAGTTGTTTCCAAGGCGTTTGAAACGCGCGCCGACGCAGCGGCACCGATCGCCGCCCATCGCTCGACGACGAAACGATGGAAAAAGCGATCGATGTCGTGTGCAGGATCACTTTCAATCCAAGGAGTTTGACCATGACCAACTTCAAGAAGCTTTCCATTCCGATGGGCGTCGCCGCGCTGGCGGTCGCGCTGAGCGTGCCGGCGTTCGCGCAGGTCGAGGAAGAGATCGTGTCCGGTCCCAAGTCCCGCGACCAGGTGATGGCGGAAATCGAAGCCGCACGCATGGACGGCAGCCTCGACAAGTTGCAGGGCGAACAGAGCTACGCCCCCGACTTCGACGAGGCCAAGGGCATGGACGTGCAGTACTCGAATCACCAGGCCGATGCCGACGTGACAGTGGGCATGTCCGGGGACACGAGCACGCAGGTGCAGTTCGCCTCTCCAGCGGCAGGCGGCAAGACACGTGCCCAGATCATGGATGAGTTGGAACAGGCTCGCGCCGATGGGTCGCTGGACCGTATGTGGAGCGAGCAGGGATATGCGCCGGAGTTCGAGGCGGCGCATTCGTATCGTCGTTGATCGCTCCCGATGCCCGGCACGGGCCGCGACGATCCGCCCCCGGATCGGAGCGAGACAGTGCCGACCTGACGGACCGGACGATATACGCGGGATGACCTGACCATGCATTGACGGCCATCCGACTTCGAGCAACGGGGCTCCCATGAGGGAGCCCCGCTTTCGTTTCCGGGACGTCGTTTCCGGGACGTCGGTTCAGGGACCTCGTCTCGGGGTCGTCGTTTCAGGGGCGCCTCACAGGCGGGCGACGTCGAGGATCGCCTGCGCGAAGGCCTTCGGCGCCTCCTGCGGCAGGTTGTGGCCGATGCCGCCCGTCAGGTCACGGTGCTCATACTTGCCGGCGAACTTGCGGCGGTAGCCGGTCGACGGCGGATGCGGCGCGCCGTTGGCGTCGCCTTCCAGCGTGATCGACGGGATCGTGATCGACGGCGCGGCGCCGATGCGGGCCTCCACCGCGTCGAAGCGCGACTCGCCCTCGGCCAGGCCCAGGCGCCAGCGGTAGTTGTGCACCACGATCGCGACGTGGTCCGGGTTGTCGAACGCGGCGGCGCTGCGCGCGAAGGTGGCATCGTCGAAGCGCCATTGCGGCGACGCCAACTGCCAGATCAGCTTCGAGAACTCGGCCCGGTACTTTTCGTAGCCCAGGCGGCCGCGTTCCGTCGCGAAGTAGTACTGGTACCACCACTGCAGCTCGGCGGCCGGCGGCAGCGGCTGCTCGTTGACCTGGCGGCTGACCAGCAGGTACCCGCTGACGGACACCAGCGCCCGGCAGCGCTCGGGCCACAACGCGGCGAGGATGCCCGCCGTGCGCGCGCCCCAGTCGCACCCGCCGACGATGGCCTGGGGGATGCGCAGCGCGTCCAGCAGCGCGATCGCATCGCGGGCCAGTGCGCCCTGCTGGCCGTTGCGCGGTGTGTCGGCGGAGAGAAAACGCGTCGTGCCGTAGCCGCGGGCGTACGGGACGACGACGCGGTAGCCGGCCGCCGCGAGCAGCGGCGTCACCGCCTCGTAGGTATGGACGTCGTAGGGCCAGCCGTGCAGCAGCAGGACCGGCGGTCCGTCCGCCGGGCCGGCGTCGACGTAACCGACGCGCAGGTCGCCGGCGTCGATGTGCTTCAGCGTGCCGAAGGCCGGTGCGATGGCGATGCCCGCCGCGCCGGAGGTGGCCGGGGCAGCCTGCACGGCTCCCGGCAGCAAGGCGCCCAGCGGCAGTGCCGCGGCAGCGCTGGCAGCGCCCAGCGAGGCGCCGAACTGCAGGAACTGGCGGCGGATCGGATCGGTCTGGTCGTGGCGGTCGGTCATCGGGAACTCCTGTGTGTGGTGGCGACCACCGCAGTGGACGTCCGCGATGTATCCCGGCCTTGTCAGCATCGCAGCGCGTTCGCATGCCGGTGTCGTTCCAGGGCGTTCCTATACACAGGCATACAAAGCCGGCACACGACCGACGGCCAGGCGGACGGCAAAGCCAATGAATGAGCCGATGACAACGCCGATTTCTGATATCGATCAAGCCAAGCCCTATCTTTCCGGCCGCTTCCTTCCTAGCCTGCCCGGACCGGGCGCGCAGGGCGTCCGGATTCGGGGCGCGAGCCCGCAGAGGAGGTGTTGATGAACGGGGTCTTGTCGGATGAGGTCGTCTACTTTCCGTCGCTGCAGACGATGCCGGCCGAGTTGCGCGCGCTGCGCGAACTCGATCGGGTGCGCAAGCGCAGGATGCTGCCGTTGATCACGCTGTCCCCGTTGCAACGGATCCCGGACGTGGTGGACTTCCGCCGCGCCGCGCAGCAGGCGGGCGAGGCGATGCAGGAGCTCCCGCATTGCATCGACCTGGGTCGTGTGCCGCTGGACCATGCGCTGGCCTGGCGCCGCCTGGCCGACCCGTCCCAGGGGTTCCGGACCTGGCGCGAGTTCGCGCAGGCGCATCGCAACGCGGTGCCGGTGGTGCTGATGCCCGAAGGCGCCAGCGAACGGGCCGTCGCGCTGCAGGCGGCCGCGCTCGAGCGCGAGTGCGGACTGGTGGTGCTCCGGCTGCGCGGCGCGGCGCCGTCCACGATGGTCGTCGAACGTGCGTTGCAGGCGCTGGAGGACCCACGGCGTGCGCTGGTGGTGCTGGACTTCGGCACCGAGCGCGAGTGGCTGCTCGGCTGCGCCGGCATCGGGCGCGACCTGCTCCTGCGCTGGCGGGCGCGGTGGCCGGGACTGCGGGTCGTGGTGATGGGCAACAGCTTTCCCGCCGCCGCGCAATGGTTGGGCACGTCGTCGCCGGAGGACAGCCCGCGCTCGGGACGTCTCGCGATCCTGGAGCGGGAGCTGCATCGGCGGCTCGGTGGGTTGACGGTCGTCGGGTACGGGGACCACGGCGCCGTGCATGCGCCGAGCGAACCAGGCCCCGAACTGCCCAGCGGGCATGTCCGCATCGATTATCCCTGGCAGGGCGAATGGCACTTCGAGCGTCGACGGCGCGCCAGCCCGGACGACGCCAGCCGCGAGGCCGCCGAGGCGGTCGTCGCGGAGGCGCCGTGTTTCGGCGAACGCAAGTTGTGGGGCGAGCATGAGATCCGCGAAGCGGCCCAGGGCCGGGTCTTCACGCGCACCCGCGAGGCGTGGACCGCCATCCGGGTCAATCTGCATCTGGCGACGCAGGTCGACGAGATGACGGTGGAAGCGGCGGGCGGTCGACCGGCGAAGTCGAACTCGGCCGCCACCTCGACTTCGTGAAAACCGCCGGCCGGCGACAGGTGGCGGCGAAGCCGGTCGGCGCGGAAGGGCTTGCGAGGCTCTCTATACTCGCGCCCCATGCGCCGCTGGCTCACCGTCTTCCTGCTGTTCCTGCTGCCGCTCCAGCTGAGCTGGGCGGTGGCGGCGACCTATTGCGCGCATGAAGCCGACCCGGCGGTGAGCCATGTCGGGCATCACGAGCATCGGCATGAGGCGTCGGGCGACGCCGCCGGTGCCGGTGCCGGTTCAGACCTGGCCCCGGAGGTCGCGAAGCTCGGGAAGGCCGCGGATCAGACTTCGGAGAAGGCCCCGGAGAAGGCCCCGGAGAAGGCCGCCGACAAGGCGTTGACCTGCGTCGACGACGACTGCGGCTTCTGCCATCTGGGCCACAGCCAGCCGGTCGCGAGCACGCCCATCGTGCTGCCGGCCCTGGCTGGTCCGGTGACTTCGGCCGCCATGTCCGAGGTGTGGTCCACACGCGGCCCTGACCGCCGGGAGCGGCCGAACTGGCACGCCGCCTGATCGGCGGACGCTCCTGACCTCAGACCGCCTCGGCCCGCGCCGAGGCGCGCGGCGCTCGCCGATTCCCCGTTGATCCCTTCCTGCCCGGCCGCCCACGCGGCGGCGGGCACAACGCCGGAGTCTCCGATGCCCAAGTTCCTGGTGCCGCTTTACAGCGCGGCACTGCTTTCCCTGCTGCCTGTGGCCGCTCGCGCCGTGCCGCAAGCCCAGCCCGCCTCACCGCCGTCATCGACGCCGACAACCTCGTCGACGCCGCCAGCGTCGCCGCCTTCGCTGTCCCTGAACGCCGCCATCGAGCGCGCGCTGAGCAGCCATCCCCGCCTGCGCGCCGCGACCTTCGAGGTCGAGGCCGCCGACGGCGCGGTCCAGCAGGCCGCGCTGCCGCCCAATCCCTCGCTCGGGGTCGAGCAGGAGGACACCCGACGCGAGACGCGCACGCTCACCGTGCTGCTGAGCCAGCCGCTGGAGATCGGCGGCCAGCGCGCCGCGCGGACGGCGCTGGCGCGACGCGGCCGTGATCTGTCGCAGGCCGAGCTCGACGCGCTGCGCGCCGAGCTGCGGGCCGATGTGGTCCAGGCCTACTTCGCCGCCCTGGTCGCGCAGGAGCGCGTCAGCGCCGCCGACGAGTCGCTGCGCATCGCCGGCGGCGGCGCGGACGCGACGGCGCGGCGGGTCGCCGCCGGCAAGCTGTCGCCCGTCGACGAGACCCGCGCGCGCGTCGCCGAGGCCACCGCGCGCATCGAGCTGCGCCAGGCCCAGGCGGATCGGCTCGCGGCGCGGCACGCGCTGGCGGCGTCGGTCGGGATCGACGAGGCGCTCATCGGCGCGCTCGACGGCAGCGCCGCGTCGCTGCCGGCCTTGCCCGCCGAAGCGGACGTCGCCCGGCGGATGGCCGACGCGCCGGTGCTGCGCCGCGCCCGGCTCGAAGTCGAGCGCGCCCAGGCCGCGTACGAGCTCGAACGCGCGCGCCGCATCCCCGACCTCACGGTGACCGTCGGGGCCAAGCGCGCACAGGAGATCGGCCGCAACCAGGCGGTGATCGGCGTCTCGATGCCGATCCCGCTGTTCGATCGCAACCAGGGCGCGCAGCGCGAGGCGCTCAAACGCCGCCAGGCCGCCGAGCAGCTCGCCGAGGCCGAATCGATGCGCCTGCGCGCCGACGTGCTGAGCGCCGCGGACGAGCTGGAGGCCCGCGCCGACGAGGTCGACGCGCTGCAGCGCACCGTGCTGCCCGGCGCGCGCGAGGCTTACACCGCCGCGACCCGCGGCTTCGAACTCGGGAGATTCGGCTTCCTGGACGTGCTCGACGCGCAGCGCACCTGGCTGCAGGCGCGCATGCAATGGCTGGACGCGCTCGCGCGGGCGCACCGCGCCAACGCCGACCTTGAGCGCCGCCTCGGCGCGCCCGCCCAGCAAAAGTGAGAACGACGATGAACTTCAACAAGCAAGATGACGCGCAGCACGAGGGGCAGCACGGCGGGCAGGACGGCGGGCAGGACGGCAAGACGTCCCCGGGACGCGGACTGCCGAAGCGGCAACTGATCGCGATCGGGGTGCTGGTGGCGATCGGGGTCGCCGGCGGCGCGGCCATCCTGGCCTCGGGGCCGGCGGGATCCGCCGCGGGCGGACACGGCGAACATGCCGAAGCGGGCCATGGCGACCACGGGCACGGTGAGAAGAAGGGCGCGGGCGACCACAAGGACGACCACAAGGACGACCACAAGGACGACCACGCCGGTGAAGCCAAGCCGAACGAGGGGAGGGCCGGTGCGAAGGCCGATGACCACGGCCATGCCGCCGACGAGCCGGAGGCCATCGCGATGTCCGAGGCGCAGATCAAGTCCGCCGCGATCGTGCTGGAGACCGCCGGCCCGGCGACGATCCGGACGACGACGCGCCTGCCCGGCGAGATCGGCTTCAACGAGGACCGCACCGCGCACGTCGTGCCGCGGGTGGCCGGCGTCGTCGAATCGGTGCCGGCGACGCTGGGCCAGTCCGTGCGCAAGGGCGATCTGCTGGCGGTGATCGCGAGCGCGCAGGTGTCGGACCAGCGCAGCGAGCTGCTCGCCGCGCAAAGGCGCGAGCAGCTGGCGCGCACGACCTTCGACCGCGAACGCAAGCTCTGGGAGGAGAAGATCTCCCCGAGACAGGACGTCGACATCGCCGAGCAGGCGCTGCGCGAGGCCGAGATCGCCGTCGCGAACGCGCGCCAGAAGCTGATCGCGATCGGCGCCACGCCGGCCGCGGCGACCGGGGCCAAGGCCGGAACGACAGCGGGAGGACCTCTCGGCGGTGCGCTCACGCGCTTCGAGCTGCGCGCGCCGTTCGACGGCGTCGTCGTCGAGAAGCACCTGACGCTGGGTGAACAGGTGAAGGAGGACGCCAGCGTCTTCGTGCTGTCGGACCTGCGCACCGTGTGGGCGCGGCTGGACGTGCCCGCCGGCGACCTGGCCAAGGTGCGGGTCGGCGAGCGCGCGGTCGTGCGCTCCGCCGCCTTCGAGCAGTCGGCCGAGGGAACGGTCGCCTACGTGGGCGCGCTGATCGGCGGCCAGAGCCGCACCGCGCAGGCACGGATCTCGCTGACCAATCCCGACCGCGCCTGGCGGCCCGGCCTGTTCGTGAACATCGACGTCGTGACCGGCGAGGCGCCCGCGCCGGTGACCGTGGCCGCCGACGCGGTGCAGGTCTTCGAGGAGCGGCAGGTGGTCTTCGTCCGCACCGCGGCGGGCTTCGCCGCGCAGCCGGTGAAGACCGGCCGCGGCGACGGACGCCGCATCGAGATCGTCGACGGCCTGAAGGCCGGCGCGAAGGTTGCGGCGGTCAACGCCTACGTCATCAAGTCCGAGGCCGGCAAGGGCTCGGCGACGCATTCGCACTGACGGGGGACGCATGTTCGAACGCATCCTCCGATTCGCCATCGAGCACCGATGGCTGGTGCTCCTGGCCGTGCTGGCCATGGCGGCGCTGGGCGTCTTCAGCTATCAGAAGCTGCCCATCGACGCCGTGCCCGACATCACCAACGTGCAGGTCCAGATCAACACCGGCGCGCCGGGCTACTCGCCGCTGGAGGCGGAGCAGCGCGTGACCTTCCCGGTGGAGACCGCGATGGCGGGGCTGCCGGGCCTGAAGCAGACGCGCTCGCTGTCGCGCTACGGGCTGTCGCAGGTGACGGTGATTTTCGCCGACGGCACCGACATCCACTTCGCGCGGCAGCTCGTCAACGAGCGGCTGCAGGCCGCGCGCGAACATCTGCCCGACGGGCTCACGCCGGCGATGGGGCCGGTGTCCACGGGCCTGGGCGAGATCTACCAGTGGACGATCGAGGCCGAGGAGGGCGCGCGCAAGCCCGACGGGTCGCCCTATTCGCCGATCGACCTGCGCGAGATCCAGGACTGGGTCGTCAAGCCGCAGCTGCGCAACGTGCCGGGCGTGACCGAGGTGAACACCATCGGCGGTTTCGCCCGGGAGTTCGAGGTGGCGCCCGATCCCGGGCGGCTGTCCTCGCACGGGCTGACGCTGGCGGAGGTGGTCCAGGCGCTGGAGCGCAACAACGCCAACGTCGGCGCCGGCTACATCGAGCGCCGCGGCGAGCAGTACCTGATCCGCGCGCCGGGCCAGTTGCGCGACCTCGCCGACATCGGCAACGTCGTGCTGCGCACCGACGGCGGCGTGCCGGTGCGGGTGCGCGACGTGGCGCAGGTCGGCATCGGCAAGGAATTGCGCAGCGGCGCGGCCACCGACAACGGCCGCGAGGTCGTGCTGGGCACCGTGTTCATGCTGATCGGTGAGAACAGCCGCAGCGTGGCCCAGGCGGTGGACCGCAAGATGAAGGAGGTCGCGACGACCCTGCCCCAGGGCGTTCACGTGGTCACCGTCTACGACCGCACGGTGCTGGTGGACAAGGCGATCGCGACGGTCAAGCGCAACCTCATCGAGGGCGCGGTGCTGGTGATCGCGGTGCTGTTCCTGTTCCTGGGCAACCTGCGGGCGGCGGTGCTGACGGCGCTGGTGATCCCGCTGTCCATGCTGTTCACCTTCACCGGCATGGTCGGCCAGAAGGTCAGCGCCAACCTGATGAGCCTGGGCGCGCTGGACTTCGGGATCATCGTGGACGGCGCGGTCGTGATCGTCGAGAACTGCGTGCGGCGCCTGGCGCATGCGCAGTCGCGGCTGGGCCGGCCGCTCACGCGCGCCGAGCGCTTCCACGAGGTGTTCGCGGCGGCGCAGGAGGCGCGCCGGCCGCTGCTGTTCGGGCAGCTGATCATCATGGTGGTCTACCTGCCGATCTTCGCGCTGACCGGCGTGGAGGGGCGGATGTTCCATCCGATGGCGGTGACGGTGGTGATGGCGCTGCTGGGCGCGATGATCCTGTCCATCACCTTCGTGCCGGCGGCGGTCGCGCTGTTCATCGGCGACAAGGTGCAGGAGAAGGAAAGTCGCCTGATGGCCTGGGCGCACCGCGCGTATGAGCCGCTGCTCGTCAAGGCGATGGCCGCGCGGCCGGTGGTCATCACCGGCGCGGTTGTCGCGGTCGTGCTGTCGACCTTGCTCGCGACGCGGCTGGGCAGCGAGTTCGTGCCCAGCCTCAACGAAGGCGACTTCGCGGTGCAGGCGCTGCGGCTGCCGGGCACCAGCCTGTCGCAGTCGGTGGCGATGCAGCAGCAGCTGGAGGCGCGGCTGACGCAGAAGTTCCCCGAGATCGAGCGCGTGTTCTCGCGCACCGGCACGGCGGAGATCGCGGCGGACCCGATGCCGCCCAACATCTCCGACGCCTACGTGATGCTCAAGCCGCAGGACGCGTGGCCCGAGCCGCGCCGCACGCGCGACGCGCTGATCACGGCGGTGCAGGAGGAACTCGCGACGCTGCCGGGGCAGAACTACGAGTTCTCGCAACCGATCCAGCTGCGCTTCAACGAGCTGATCTCGGGCGTGCGGTCGGACGTGGCGGTGAAGGTCTTCGGCGACGACAGGGACCAGCTGAACGCAGCGGCGGCGAAGATCGCCGCGGTGCTGGGCGGGCTGGAGGGCGCGGCGGAGGTGAACGTCGAGCAGACGACCGGACTGCCGATGCTCACCGTCGACATCGATCGCGAGAAGGCGGGACGGCACGGCCTGAACCTGCAGGACGTGCAGCAGCTGGTCGCGACGGCGACGGGCGGCGCGCACGCGGGCACGCTGTTCGAGGGCGACCGGCGGTTCTCCATCGTCGTGCGGCTGCCCGAGGCGCTGCGCACGGACCTGGCGGCGATCGAACGCCTGCCGGTGCCGCTGCCGCGAGGCGCCGACGGTGCGACGCGCTTCATCCCCTTGTCGGAAGTCGCGACGCTCGCGCTGGCGCCCGGGCCTAACCAGGTCAGCCGGGAGGACGGCAAGCGGCGCGTCGTCGTCAGCGCCAACGTGCGCGGCCGGGACCTGGGCTCGTTCGTCGCCCAGGCGCAGCAGGCGGTGGCGTCGCAGGTCGTGCTGCCGTCCGGCTACTGGCTGGGCTGGGGCGGCCAGTTCGAGAACCTGCAATCGGCCAGCGAGCGCCTGCGCGTCGTGGTGCCGGTGGCGCTGGGACTGGTCTTCGTCCTGCTGTTCGCGATGTTCGGCAATGCGCGCGACGGCTTGCTGGTGTTCTCCGGCATCCCGTTCGCGTTGACCGGCGGCGTGCTGGCGCTGTGGATGCGGGGGATCCCGCTGTCGATCTCGGCGGCGGTGGGCTTCATCGCGCTCAGCGGCGTGGCGGTGCTCAACGGGTTGGTGATGATCTCCTTCATCCGCCAGTTGAGGGAGCAGGGCCGTCCCTTGGAGGAGGCGATCCATGAAGGCGCGTTGACGCGGTTGCGGCCGGTGCTGATGACGGCGTTGGTCGCGTCGCTCGGTTTCGTGCCGATGGCGCTGGCGACCGGCACGGGCGCCGAGGTGCAGCGACCGCTCGCGACGGTGGTGATCGGCGGGATCCTGTCCTCGACCGCGCTGACCTTGCTGGTGCTGCCGGTGCTGTACCGGTGGGCGTACCGGCGCGACATCTACTCATCCGCATGAGTGCGATGCCTCGTGAAAGTGGCAGCGGCGCGATGTCCACAAGTGCGAGTCATGGCGCTCGGGTCGACGTCTCCTTAGAGTGGCTGCATCGCTTCGCAAGGAGAGTGGCGTGTCGATGTCGAAGATGGAAATGAACGGTCGGATCGTCGTCCCCAAGGACATCCGGAAGGCCGTCGGCGCCAGGCTCGGCACCTGCTTCATCTGGAAATTGACGGAGGACGGCAGCATCCACGTCGTTGCGAAGTCGAAGAGGCCGGTTGCGGATGAGCCGCCGCAGCCGGATTCCGGTGACTCCCTGAATGGAGAAGGCAATGCATGAAACGTTGCTGAGCGAGCAAGGCACCTTGCAGGTGCCGGCGGAAATCCTGAAGGAGTTGGGGGCAAAGCCTGGCACCCCGTTCCGCTGGTTTATCCGCGGCGACGGCACCCTCTTTGTTCGTGCCAAGACGACGTCGTTGTCGGAACTGGCGGGAATGTTGAAGCCGCGTAACGGCAAGACGGTAACCGTCGAAGAGATGAGTCCGTTCCGGTGACTGGCGCCGTCGATACCAACGTTCTGATCTGCGGATCTTGCCGACTGCATGCACGCCCGAATCTCGACGTGGGAAAAGCAGGGGCCGCTTCACACATTCGACCGTTGCGCTTCACGGCTGCCGATGACTCGCAAGCCCTCGAGACCGACCGCCCCGGCGCCTGCAGGTGACCGTGACGTGGTCCTGCTCTCCGGCGGCAACCCGCTCACGCGCGCTACCTGCATGTCAGCGAGAAAGAGCCCCTCGACGAGGAGGTCTTCGTCGCCTGGGTGAAAGCGGCGAGTGCGATCCCCGGCGAGAAGATGTGATCAGCAGGTGGTCAGCAGGTGATCGGCCTGTTATCACCGCCCAGCATCAGCTTGCGGCGCGCCAGTCGATCAGGTCCTCATAGGTCGCGCACGCGCCGCCGCAGAGGATCACCAGCACGTTCCTGGCGTCGCGCAGCACCGGCACCGCGCGCTGCAGCGTCGCTGCGACCGCGGCACCGCACGCGGGTTCCACGATCACGCGGTGTTCCTTGGCGACGTCCAGGCAGGCTTGCACCGCTTCCGCATCGGTCACCGTCGTGGCGACGACCGGATGCCGCTTCGTCCAGGCAAAGGCCTGCTCGCTGACGCGTCGAGCGCCCAACGAGGTCGCCAGGCTGGTGATCGCGTCCAGCGTCACCAGCTCGCCCGCGGCGATGGCCGCATTCAGCGAATCGGCGCCGACGGTTTCCGCCGCCACCAGCGGCACGTCCTGCCAGCCGACCGCGTGCATGCCCTGCAACACGCCGCTCATGAGCCCGCCGCCGCCGACCGACAGCACGACCGCATCCGGCTTGGTCGCCTGCGTCGCGGCTTCCGCGATCATGGACGCGTGGCCTTCCCACAGCAGCGCATCGTCGAACGGGTGGATGAAGGCATCCGTCGGCTGGCGCAGCGACATCAGATGCTCGTTGGCCTCCATCCAGCTCTTGCCGTGGACGATGACCTCCGCGCCCTGGCGGCGGATCAACGTCTTGGGCCATTCGCGGGTGGTCTCCGGCACGACCACGACGACCGGCAGCCCGAGCCGGCGACCGGCATACGCGACCGCGATCCCGGCGTTGCCACCCGATGACGACAGCAGGCGCGTCGCGCCGCGCGACGCATGGACTTCGCAGGCGTGGCCGATGCCGCGCAGCTTGAACGACCCGCAGGGTTGGAGCGCCTCGAGCTTCAACCAGACGCGCTGGTCCGGGGTGCTGAAAGCGTCGGACTCGACGGTCGGGGTGGTGATGTGGATGGCCATGTCCGGGATCGTAGCCGGGGCGCCGGCAGCCGCTACCATCCTGCGCACATGAACGCTCTCTTCGAACGATCCTGGCACCGCGCGTGGTCCGCGCTCGTCGGCGCAAGTCCTGGCGCGCAACGAGGGTCGCCACCGGGCGAGACCTCCGCCGAGCGCGACGGCAACGCGCTGCGCGACGAGCTGCTCGCGCGCTACGCCGAGCCGCAGCGCAAGTACCACACGGGTCAGCATCTTGGGGAATGCCTCGCGCTGTTCGACGAGGTCGGCGATCTCGCCGCCCATCCCGCCGAGGTCGAGATGGCGCTGTGGTTCCACGACGCGATCTACGACGTGAAGGGTTCGGGCAACGAGGAGCGCAGCGCCGACTGGGCGCATGAGGCGCTGCTCGCCGCCGGCGTGACTCGCGACGTCGCCGATCGTGTCCGGCAACTGGTGATGGTGAAGAAACACGACGGCGTGCCGGGCAGCGTCGATGAACAGGTGCTCGTCGACATCGATCTGGCGATCCTCGGGGCGGAGCGCCCGCGCTTCGACGAGTACGAGCGTCAGATCCGCGACGAGTATTCGTACGTGCCCGGTTTCCTGTTCCGCCGCAAGCGCAAGCAGATTCTCAAGACCTTCCTGGATCGACAGGTGCTCTACAGCACGCCCGCGCTGCGCGAGCGCCTGGATGCCCGGGCGCGGGAGAACCTGAGGCGCGCGATCGGCTGATCGGCGCGCGGCGCCTCGGCGTTTCAGGCGCGGCCCAGTTGCTCAAGTGCTGACGGCGTTCGTGAACGTCAACCGGTTGCCGAACGGATCCGTGACCGAGACGTCCCTGGAACCCCAAGGCGTTTCCTCCAGCCCGGGACGGGCGTAGCCGTATTGGCGGCCGATCAGCTCCGCGCGGAAGCCTTCGATGTCGTCCGTCTGGATGCGGACCGCCGCTCCCGGACAGGCATCGCCGTGATGCTCCGTGAGGTGGAGGACGCAACCTTCGCGGGAGACCTGCAGATAGAGCGGAAGCCCGTCTTCAAAACGATGCTCCCAATCGACCTGGAAGCCGAGGAACTGCACGTAGAACTCCAGCGCCTTGGCTTCGTCGAAGATCCGCAGGATGGGGGTGATCTGAGTGAATTGCATGGAGGCGATGATCTGCGGAGGGCCGCGGATTGGGTATCACGCGGAAGGGGGACTATCGCCCCACCCCCGCCACACTCCTCGCATCCCACCGCTGCATGTTGTCGAGCGCGCTCTCGATGGGTTCGGAGGTGACACGTTCGGCGCCGAGGAAGGGCCGGTCCATCGCGGCGACGAAGTGGAAGACCAGCCCCAGGGCGAGCGCGAGCACCACGATCGCGCTGCGGCTGCACGCCGTGACCGGCAACACCGCCACCGGCGCGAGCGTCAGCAGCGAGCTCACCAGCACCACCACCCACAGCGTCGTCGGCACCTTGCCGTCGCTCGCCGCCAGCCTCGCGCGGCGCTGCGTCAGCAGGTCGTTCGCTTCCGACCACATCTGCTGGACCAGCACCGTCTCCGCCGCGCTCGCCGGCCGCAGCTCCCCGAGCGTCCGGTACACGTCGTCGAAGGCATCCAGCGTCGGCTGATTCGGCTGCTCCCGCTGCATCGCCGGCCACTCCTTGCCAATCACGCTGCGGCCGTAGCCGCGCAGCCGTTCCCTCGCCAGCCTCGTCTCCGGCGACCCGTACACCGCCAGCGTCCTTGCCAGCTGCGCGATCGCCGTCGCCTCCCTGCTCACCGCCTGTTCCGCCGCGCCGAACGAGTCCCACACCGACACCGCCGAGAACGCCAGCAGCAGCGAGTTGATCGTCGCGATCACGCCCAGCGACGCGAGCGCCACGTTCCGGTCCGACTCCGTCGCACGCTCCCGCCAGCGCCGCGGGAACACCGCCTGCGCTCCCAGCCCGAGCACCACCCACCCCAGCACCAGCGCCAGCCCCAGCACCCAGTTCGGCAGGTCGTACACGATCAGCGGCATGGCGCGCTCCCCTCGCTCAAGCCTTCGCTCAGGGCGTACCGCGTCATCCCCGCCACGCCCCGCACCCCCAGCTTGCGCGTCACGTTCTCCCGGTGCGTCGCCACCGTCTTCGCGCTCAGCTTGAGCCGGTCCGCGATCTCCTGCGTGCTCAGGTCCTCGGCGAAGAGCTGCACGATCTCGCGCTCCCGCGCCGTCAGCGCCGGGCCTGCCGGAATCGGCGTCCCCGCCTCCGGCAGCCGGTGCCGCGTCCGGATCTCGTCGACCAGCCCGCCCATCAGCCCCGGACTCAAGTAGATGCGCCCGCCGGCCACGTCCCGCACGGCGCGCAGCAGCTCCTCGCTGGACGCGTCCTTGAGCACGTAGCCCGACGCCCCCGCCTGCAGCGCCGTGACCACGCTGCGCTGGTCGCCGTGCATCGACAGGCAGATCGCCTGCACCGACGGATGCTGCGCGCGCACGCGCCGTGTCGCCTCGATGCCGTTGAGGCCGGGCATCGCGATGTCCGTGATCAGCAGGTCGGGCTGGAGGTGGCGCACGAGCTTGACGGCGGCGGCGCCGTCCTCGGCCAGCCCGACGACGTCCAGCCCCGCGTCCCGGGACAGCAGCGCGCGCAGGCCTTCGCGCACGAGTTGGTGGTCGTCCGCCAGGACGATGCGGAGGGTCATGGGAATCTCCCTGAGAGTGAATGTGGTGTTGAAGCCGGATGTCGATTGCCGGATCGGACGCGTCAGGCGCCCGAGGCGCCCGAGGCGCCCGAGGCGCCCGAGGCGCCCGACAAGCCCGACGTGCCCTCTGCGGGGCGGGCGTCGGGATCCAGCGGAATCAGCAAGGTCGCGCAGGTGCCGCGGCCCGGCTCGGAACGCAGCACCAGCGCACCGCCGAGCGCCTGCAGCTGCGCCCGCGCGCCGCCCAGGCCCAGTCCGCGCGCGTCGACCTCCACCGGGCCGGTCGGCAAGCCGCGGCCGTCGTCGCGCACGCGCACGCTCAGCCAGCCGGCCTCGACCTTGGGCACGATGTCGACGCGGGTGGCGGAGGCGTGCTTCTGCACGTTCAGGCAGAGCTCCCGCACCACGCGGCAAGCCACCGCCCGCTGCACGGCGGGAATCTCGGCCGTGCCCGGCACCGCCATCGCGCTGGCATCCACGTGCACGGCCAGCGGGCCGGTCAGGCCCAGCTCCGCCGCCAGCGCCTCCAGAGCCGCCTGCAGGTCGCCGTGCCAGTCCGGCGGGGCCAGCGCGAAGGTCAGGGTGCGGACCGTCCGCGACAGCTCGCCCAGCAGCGCGGTGACCTGCGCAAGCGCGGGGTCGGCGGCGACCGGCCCGGACTGGCCGTGGCTCCATTCCCCGAACGCCAGCCGCAGCCGCACGATCAGGCTGCCGACCTGGTCGTGCAGCAGCTGCGCGACGCGTTCGCGCTCGCGCTGTTCTGCATCGGCGTGCGCTTCGGCCAGCGTCATCTGCAGTCGGGTCAGCCGCTCCAGCCGGTGCTCCCGGGTGAGCCGGGACGTCGGCCCGGTCAGGCGCGGTCGCGCCGCGGGCGGGGATGAAGGACGGTGCGGGGTGAGGTTCATGCGAGCTCCCTGTGCGCCTGGACGGCGTCGTCGTGTCGGGCCGACCTCGGGGGATCGGTGTCGCTGACGGTAGGCGGGGACGTCTTCCGCGACCTTCCGGAAACCTTCCGGAGGGGGACGACGGTCCGGGAAGCCCCGGAAACAGGCGCTTGCAGCGGCTTTGGGGGAAATCCCGAAGACCCGGCGACGGGCTTCATGCGCGGGGGCAGTGCGGCCGCTCGCGAGGGGTGGCGCGGCTGAGGTCGTAGCAGGATTTCAGGAAATCGATGTTGGCGCCCAGGTCCGGCAGCGGTCGTCCGATGCCTTTCCAGTGTTCCGCCAGCGCGGCGCGCAAGGGCGCCACGGCCGCCATGTAGTCGTCCGGGAAGGGGATGACCTCGTAGACCAGCGGGAACTCGATGTACTCCAGCTTCACCAGCGCGCCGAGCTGCTCGTAGTGGAAGTGGACCGCGGCGAAGTCCTCCATGTCCTGGCTGAGATAGAGGTCCTCGCCCGAGCCCGCCCGGCGGATCAGATCCTGGGCGTGGGGGCCGATCTCGGGCAGCAGCTCGCGCAGGAAGGCGCGGGCGCGCAGGCGGATGCGCTCGTCGCGCTCCAGCAGGTGGGCGACGTGCTGCAGCGATTGCAGGCGCTCGGTCAGGTTGGCGCGCTTGCTGTCGTCCACCCATTCGACCAGCTGGGTCACCGAGATCAGCACCCCGACGATGACGCTGAGGCCGGTCGCCAGTCCGACGGCCGCCTGCCAGTAGCCGAGCGCGGCTTCGCGGCGGCTCAAGGCGGCACTCCCTTCTGCCGGAGCAGGACGGTCCAGGCGCGGTCGGGCGTCGGGATCAGGAGTCCGCCGGCGTCCAGCGGGGCGCGGGTCCAGCTGACGCTTTCGCTGACATTGCCGCCGATCGCGCCGAGCTCGGCGCCGTCGACCTGCACGACCAGGTCGCAGTGCCAGGTCCAGATGCGCCCGCGCAAGGCGCGGGGCAGGGCGCTCCACTGGGCGAAGCCGGTGGGGGCGTCGGGCTGGGCGTCGCGCGGCGCGCAGATGAGGTCGCCGGGTCGAGGCGGCGTGACGGCGGCGTCGCGGGCTTCCAGGCCCGGGCGGTTGCCCTCCAGCGCGGCGCGGATGTAATGCCAATGGAGCTCGCTGGCCTCGAACTGGCGATCGCCGAAACCGGCGTTGCGCATCAGCCAGGAGATGAAGATCGCGCTCCAGGGCTTCAGCGAGCCGTCGTCGAAACGGGTGCGCTGCAGCGGGTAGTCGGGGCCCTTCACGCCGATCCAGTACAGCAGCACGCGGGCGTGGAGGTAGGGCTCGACTTCCTGCCGGCGCGGGGTGTCGACGCGGCGCTCGGTGAACTGGGCGGCCGCGTCCCAGCGGCCGCGACCCCAGAGCTCCCATTCCTGCAGCGCGAGCGCGAGCAGCCGTTCGGTGGAGGGCGCCGGCGGGGCGAGCTTTCCGCCCAGGCCGGCAGTCAAGCCGGCGCCCGCGGCGGTCGGCGGGAGCGGCGGCTCGACTTCATAGACGGGCGCGGCGTCTTCGAGCGGCCACGGCGGCGGCGGTGGGGCGAGCGGCTTCGTCTGCGCGCATCCCTGGAGCCAGAGCGCGACGAGCGCGAGCATCGCCAACAGCATGGCGTGCGAGAGGTCGCGAGGCAAGGGATGCCGGTGGAACAGGCGCCGGCGAGGACGCGGTGACATGGGGCCTCCTGCGCCGGGGAAGGGGCGCGGAAGGCTCATCGTCGGCGCGGCGGGACGGCGGGGGCATCGGCGGAAGACTGAGCTTGCGGGTGCGATTTCTCTGGACCGGAGGGTTGGCGCGGCGGCGCATCGGTACGCGGTGGTCGCCTGCGAGGGCGGCGTGATCGAGACCAGCTACCCGAACAGCACGCCCGGCAACCAGCCGGCGACGCTGCGGATCAAGCGCGGCAGCGGCTTCGGCGCGAGCGTCGAGACCGTCTCCCTGCCGGCAGTGGACGCCTTCCGCGATCGCGACCTTGCCGATGCGCTGGTACGCGGCGCCGGGGTTCAGTCCTGACCCTTCGGCGCCGGTGCCGCTGCTGGTGTCGGATGCGCCGTGCCTGTTCCGGCAGACGGCGATGGCCGCGCTGGACGCGGCGGGCCGGGCGTGGCCTGAGATTTCCCTCTGTCTGGTCAAGGATGCGTACCGGGTGCGCCCGACCGTTGCGCGCTTGGCATCGATCTCGAAACAGGTAGCCGCCGAGTCCTGTTTGACCTAAATCAATGAAAACCGCCCGACTTGGGCGCTTCCCGCCCAAGCGGTGCGAGGAGCCCTCATGGAACCCCAGGTTGGTGCCGATCCTGTAGGAATCACAACAAGGGAGTGTCGATGTCTTCAGTTTTCAATCTCAGGATCGGCGGGCGACTGGCCGTGGCGTTCGGTCTGATCGTCCTGCTCATGCTGCTGATGGCGGGCGCGTCGCAAGGCGGGCTGACGTCGGTGGACGGTCGGCTGGGGCAGGTAATCGGCGACCGGTATGTGAAGGTGCGCTCGGTCGGCAAGGTTTTCGACGAGCTGAACCTGCAGTCCCGCAACGCGCGCAACGTGCTGCTGCTGGACACGGCGCAGGAGCGCGAGGGGGAGCTGACCTCGATCCGCGAATCGCGGGAGCGTGCGGCGAAGGTCTATGACGAGCTGGTGCCGACGATCCACGACGCGAAGGCCAAGGGGTTCCTCAAGGATTCGCTGGCGCTGCGCAAGGCCTACGGCGAGGCGCTGGACGCCTTCTTCGCGCAGGTCAAGACGGAGGACATGGACGGCGCGAAGCTGGTGCTGATGCAGAAGCTGCGTCCGGCGCAGCTGGCGTACGTGGCCGCATTGGAGAAGCTGGTGGGGCGCCAGGAGGAGTTGATGGCGGAGTCCGGCGCGCTGGCCAAGGAGGCGGTGCGGGAGACGACGCTGGTGCTGTGGATCGCGGTGATCGTGGGCGTGGTGGCAGGTGTTGCCTTCGGGGTGGCGGCGACGCGGTCGGTGACGCGGCCGCTGGCGGAGGTGCGGCGCGCGATGGAGGCGGTGGCCGGGGGCGATCTGACGACGGACGTGCGGGTGACGCGCAAGGACGAGCTGGGGGATCTGCAGCAGAGTCTGGCGCGCATGGTGGACGGCCTGCGCGGGCTGGTGCGCGAGGTGCGCAGCGGGGTGGACTCCGTGACGACGGCGTCGAGCCAGATCGCGGCGGGGAACCTGGACCTGTCGAGCCGGACCGAGGAACAGGCGAGCAGCCTGCAGCAGACGGCGAGCTCGATGGAGGAGATCACCGGGACCGTGCACCAGGCGGCGGACAGCGCGCGTCAGGCGACGGCGCTGGCGCAGGAGGCGTCGGGGACGGCGAAGCGGGGCGGGGAGGTGATCGGGCGGGTGGTCGCGACGATGGATGCGATCACGGACAGCAGCCGCAGGATTGAAGACATCATCGGCGTGATCGATGGGATTGCGTTCCAGACGAACATCCTCGCGCTGAACGCCGCGGTGGAAGCGGCGAGGGCGGGGGAGCATGGACGTGGATTCGCCGTCGTCGCTGGCGAGGTGCGTGCTCTGGCGCAGCGCAGTGCGAGCGCGGCACGCGAGATCAAGACGCTGATCGGCACGTCTGGCGTGTCGGTGGCGTCGGGCGGCCGGGAGGTCGCAGCGGCCGGCGAAACGATGCGGGAGATCGTGGAGCAGATTAGACGCGTGAGCGAGCTGGTCAACGAAATCTCCGGCGCCGCCGGGGAACAAAGCCGTGGGATCGAGCAGATCAACCAGGCCATCACGCAGATGGATCAGGTGACGCAGCAGAACGCTGCACTGGTCGAGGAAAGCGCCGCGGCCGCTAACAGCCTCGAAGCGCAGGCGCAGCGGTTGGCGGAGTCGGTGGCGTCGTTCAGGGTGGCTTAAGGGGGAGGTGGCTTACGTCACTAGCCGTCGCCGCGACGGGACGGTCCACTGGCCTCTCAACAGGAGAGGCCAATGTTCCCCAAATCGTTCTATCTCTGCCCGGAAGACGTCTTCCGGCTCGGCAACGCAAGCACCCCCAAGCTCAGCAACATCCGACCGCACGATGTCGATCTGACGAAGGTCAACGACATCGTCGTGGTCGTTGCGAACAATGCTGGTGTCAGCGTGTTCAACGAACAGGGACTGGCAGAAAGAGACATGAGCGGCTGGGTGTGGCAGTTCAACGCAACGACGCCGATGCCGCAAGGGCTGAAGCTGGTTCACGACCGTCCCGGTCACTACACCATCGCGCCCACGGTTAACATGCCGCTGGACAAGTACAAGGGACTGCTGGAGGAGCTGGGAATGAAGGCGTTCCGTGTGTTCTTCAGGCAAGGCAAGCAAGCATGAAATCGCTGACGTTGGATCTGACGCGCTGGGAAGCGCATTGCATTCTCGAGGCGCTGACGGAGTTGGATGCCAAGTGGGCGAACATCTGTCAGACCTCGGAAGACGAGGACGAGGTCGCCGACTACGGTAACGAGCTGATCGAACTTCGACTGACGCTGAAGTCGGTGAAAGAGCAGGCGATTGCTGCATTCGGCCCTGGTGTTGCGAACTTTGATCGGACACCACTCTGAGCGGAGAAGGCGAAACTAGCGCAGGCCGCTTCGGCGCTATTGCAAATCTTCAGGACGAAGCGCGAAGCGCATCCGCCGACGATCCGTCGGCGCTCTCCGCACCAAACGTCTGAGGTGCAAGCGCTGGAAGCGCGCGTGGAGCGTAATGCTTTGAGCTCCTTCAGCCTCTTCAAGAACGCCTCCTTCAAGGCTTTAGACCGCCCCGCCTTTCGTCCGTGTCCCCAAGGTTGGGGATGCGCTGCCTCCTGCTTTGGTTCATCTTCCTCGAAGTCAAACTGAAGGATGAGCATGGACACGAGCATTATTCGTAAGGCTTCGGACTTCAATATGTCGGCGCATATCCTTGTTGGAGGGCCCGCTGGCGAAGGAGTGATCTATACGCAACCTCGATCTTCGGGAGAGCCGTCGCTTGAAACCATAGCGAAGTACCAGATCGCGTTCCCCGCCACTGGGAACTATGACTTCTTCGTCGAATACGCCGCTTTGGAGTCGCGACCCACAGAGTTCCGATTGGATATGGAACTAGTTGCGGGGAACTGCTCCGGTCTGACGGGCGGCTGGGATGCTCAGAAGTGGGAGCGGCAGGGATCCATTGGTGTCGCCGCAGGTGTCCACACCCTGCAGCTTCGCCGCGATGGCGGCCCGATTCCTCACATTCGAACATTCAAGTTCACGCCCACTTGAGTGTGGAGCAGCATTCTCATCAGTTGCGGCCCGCAAAGACTGGGTTTGCGCGGATTTGAAGTCCCGGCGACATATCTCTTTGGACTCTGAACATGCTCAAGAGAGTGCGGTGGAAGGCTTTCTTTGGGGGAGCGATAGCGGTAGCCAGCCTTGTGGTTGCGGTGTGGATCTTCCAGAAGCAGCGCTGCGACACCTTTGAGCTAGCGTTTACCACTCTGGAAAACAAAGCAAATAGTGATGTGATCGCTCGCGCTGGCTTGACATCCGGGCTTCCCAAGAGAATTGAGGGGCAGCGACTGATTCAAGCGCTCGTAAGAGAGAACGAGGCATACGTCCAAGACGTGGAGAATATGAAAATTGCGCGTGAGGCAATCAAGCGTACTACGAATGCGCTTGCCCTCGGGGACAAGCCTGCGACTACGTTGGCAGAGACGACGAAGAATTGGGAGCTAGGACTAGTCGCGGCAGGTTTTGATCTTGACGACCCTTTGGATGCCGCGCATATGGTCTCGGAAAGTGGCGTCGGAAGAAGTATGCCTACGCGCTCCGCGCTCGGGAGTGCGCACGATGCGCGCGAGTTCAAGCGGCGACTGCTCGAATGGCAGCGCATGGCAAATCAACGTGGGGCCACATTCTTCTCGAAGCTCAGAAGGGAGCTTGGCGCTGACCATCCTGCTGCGGGCCCCCAACTTGCAGCGAGGCTAGCGTTGCTGCTTACTAGAAATGAAGCGGAAATCTCCGCTGCACGCGCCGAACTCGGTCTTATTGATGAGCGCCTTCGGCTGCAAGCAGCGGAACGAGAGGCCCTCCTTAGTAGCCAGCCAAAGCTTTGTGCAGCAGTAGGTGTGTCGCTGAGTGCTTCGTCTGGGGCACCAAGCCCATAGAACATCGTTCTCCCATGACCGGCAGACGTTGAAGTTCGCAAGATGGCCTGGTCTGCCCCGAACGGCTTTCCCCGGCTATGGCCTGTGTGCGAGTGAATACAAAAACGTAGCCGCCTTCTTCGAGTTCAGGCTCGCTGGGGTGCGTTCGGCTCCATAAGCGGAGCAAGGAATCCGGCTTGAAGTAAGAGCACCGTGCCTCTTAAGGATGGTCTGCAGAGCATGATCTGCGACGCATGAAGACTTCGCTTTCGCGTCGTACGCGTCGATCTGCGCTGGGGTCAGATCTTGAGCGCGTTCGACTGAACTGCTTAGCCGCCGTTTCCGGCGTCTGAAGCGGCCGTTCCGGCCACTTCAGACGGACTCATCCCCGCATCTCCAATAGCTGTTTGCGCGCCATCCACTTGAAGAACGCGGCGCTGCGCGCTGCCTCAGCGGTGCAGATGGCGGAACTCGAAGGTCGCTAGGCGCTGCGCGGAGGCTGCCAATTGAGAATTAGCCGCCCCGGGCAGCTGCAGCAACTGGAGCCGTCCCCGCATCCTGGGTCGCTCCAGTCAGAATCTGATCCGCCGTTCCAGCGTTCTGCACGCGTGCCTGGAGCATCTTTCGGTAAGCCACACCAATTTGAGCCAGGCGATTCGGACGGCCCCGACCGCGGCCCATGGGGTGGTGCGCCAAGATTTCCTCGTAGCGGTTCTTGAGCAAGCCCACGAGGAGGACATCCGAGCTTCCATCGTCGAGCAACTCGGTCTGCTGCGCGGCTAGGAACTGCTTAAGTTGTTCGTACTCGTGCTTCGAAATCTCGGCAATGCTTTGTTGGCCGGTGCCGCAGATTGCCTGGTTCAGAGCGTCGGGCGTCATCAGCCTCAGCACGTTCAACTCATCGAAAAGCTGCCCGGCGTTAGAAGCGAAGTCCTTCAGGTCCATTGTTTCGCGCATGCGTGCGACGAAGTCGTGCACGTCGGCGAACTCGCCAGTTCGCTCCTTCAATCGGTCATCGGTCTCGTGAAGCAGTCGCTTGATGGTGATGTCACCCGACTTCGTCAGTAGGCCGAGTTGGTCGATCAGCTCGCGCTCCACGATTGAAAGTTCTCCGGCGAGCGGCTTGTACTGGAGGTCGTGCTCAATCTCGTTGAACACGTGCGCTAGCAGGCTGCACACCTGAATCTCGCAAGTGGTTCCGGCGAGGTTCTCATTGGCTCCCGCAAGGTCCTCCTCGGGAAGGAACACCTGACAGTGGGTTGCGCGGTAGTGCAGTCCATCGCCGGCTTTGTCCTTTACCTGGATGTCGGGGCCGTTCCCTGTACCTGGAGGTCCGACGAACTCCTTTTTCAACTCTTCGACCACCGGCTCGCGATCCGACTCTAGGTAGGTAGCGATGCGTACGGCTGCAAGGTCGCTGATCCGCTGGAACACCTCGTCAACCGAGTTGTACTTCGCTCGATTTTCGGCCTTCTTCAGCTTTTCAAAGAAGCTCTTCGGGTTCTTCGCGCGGCGTTGAACAGTCGCTCTGACCGTGAGCTTCTTCTGAACGATTTCAAGGCATTTCTCGTAGGTGACCTCGGCCATCTTCATGTAGCGGTCCTGCTCCCGCAGGTACCTCTCATAGCATTCGGTGATCTGCTGGTCCGTGAGCGCCATCGTCTCTCCCTCGACTGCCGATTAGATTTGTGGGTGCGCGCCAAACTCCAGCGGCGCGAGTCAGGCGTTCGCCCGCGCAGCTCGGCACGACGCAGGATGCTCTACTCGCGGATGGCGAGCAGGCGAGGGTCGGGCACGTTCTTCACGGGGCCGACCGTGACGTAAGAGTGCCAGCCTGGCTTGATCTTCGGGTCTGCGAGGAAGATGCGCGTATGCACGGCGAGGACCACGTAACTGGTCGTCGATTTGTCCGTCACGAGCTGAATGAACTCACCGACGCGGGGAACCGTTCCACCATCGGGGAGCTCCAACTCCGAGTCCGTAAATTCGTAGCCCGCGCTGGGCTTGCTGTCCTCGGGCTTCATGTACTGCAAGGAGATGGTGTGTCGCATACACGTCCCTTTTAGCCGCCCTGAACTCGGATCGTAGACGCACGTGGGGGCGACCTCCGGTGCGCTGCGGTACTTCGCTTTCCTAGCGTCGGCTGCCTTCACGAACAGCGTTTAGCCATTCGCGCACGTGAGAACCGTCGTTGAAGCGGTCCTGGAAAAGAACGTCTTCAATTTCCCCCCAGTTCCCATCGGAGCGGACCAAGCTCCGCTCGGCGCTTGCGCTATTCCCGTGCCAGCGGGCTTCCATGTTGCTCGCCCACCGGAGGTACTGCATCCAGGACAACTTCAGCCACGGGGCCTTCACACCGCTTCGGATGATTTCAAGAATCCGACCGCCGGCAGGGTTCGAATCAAAGTTCCGTTCGTCGAACCAACCCTTGCGGTTGAGCTTTGCAACGTCGGCTTCGCGAAGCCGTGCCAGCAGGGGCCCTTCGTTCCAATAGGCGACCTGCCGGCCGCCTGGCTCCTCCTCCTTCCAGCGACCCGGGGAGAACCGGCGCAAGTTCATGTACTTGCCGGTGGAGATGTCGGTCGCACCGGCGAACTTCCACATCACCAAGTCGTGGCTGGCGAAGGCCACGTGGACTCGCATGCTTTGGGACAGCAGTCGGACTAGGTGAACCGCCGTGGGTAGTCCTGCCTCATCCCAGAGAGGCTCACGCGGGGGCACGTCCTCGTTCAAGAACGTCAGGTAAATCCGGTCGCACGAGCTGCGCGACAGGATCGACGCAATGCTCAGCGCGCGGGCTGGGTTGTTTAGGTCGCGTAGGCTCACGATGGCTGTGAGCAAAGTCTCAAGACCCCGACCGTCCGCGTGGTCTTTAGTCTGGTCCGCCACGTCGACCATCAACGAGTAGTAAGCGTCCGAATACAGCCGTGGCACGAACGCCGGGGAGCACACCGCGTCCACAGCCAGCTGTGCTCCCTGCTCGACGATTTCGTGACCGCGCTGCACCCACCAGTTGACGTCGCTCTGATCTGCTGTGGCGAAGTCTGCGGAGAAGTACGCCCACTCGTCCATCTTCCCCTTCTCGAACGCCGGGTTGTACATCTGCGGATCGAGGATCACCTCAAGATCGTCGCGGAGCTCTCCCAGCCTTTCCAGGCGGTTTGCCACGTCGTCCGGGCCATCGTTCACCGGGCTGAGGACGAGGCCCGAATAGTCGCCGATGTCAGGCTCCTCGAGAAGATTCCAAGATTCGTGACCGAGCTGCAGATAAGAAGCCATGGTTGTCCTCAGGAAATAGCGTTCAGGGCGCCCACGAAATCGGCGGGCTTGCGGAAGCGAGCGACAGGCCACGGCTTCAACGCGGTGGCCAGAGCGCCGAAGCCAAGCGCTTCGAGGCGTGAGCGGTTCTCGGTGGGCAACTCCTGTCGCGAGGCGACGCTCATGATTGCTTCTGGGATGGTCTTACCGGCGACCAGGAACGGGTGATGACCGAGAAGGCACTCGGCAAGCACGATTGCCAAGTCGAATTGGTCAGTACGCCAGTCGATGAGGGCTTTCTCGTTCGTGAGCTGTTCCGGCGCAGCGTACGCAGGAGTGCCAGGGCCCATCTGGGCGAACGCCTGCGTCAGGGTAGGCTGGTCAAGCATCCGCACGATGCCGAAGTCGGTGAGCACAGGGTAGGAGTTGCTGCAGTCGCGGAACATGATGTTCGCTGGCTTGATATCCCTGTGAACAAGCCGCTTCTCATGGAGATGGCCCAGCACCTCCGCGAGCAAGACTCCAATGGCACGAGTTTCCTGAGGCGACAGGACGCCATGGGCTAACCTAGCTTCCAGTGTTCCGCCTGCCAGGTACTCCTCGCATACAACCCACAGCTGGACACCTGATGGAATGGTGTGCGGGTACGCTTCCAGCAGCCGAGCAATCGAGCCATGCGTGCAATCTTGCAGGGCTCGCGCTTCTCGCACCAGGCGCTCTGCTGCGCCGGCAGCGACTGCAAGCTTCAGGGCGAAAGTCTGCTGCTGCTGGGCAGCAAGGTAGGCGCTCTTGAACGCCCCCTTTCCCAGTGGGCCGCGAAACTCAAAGCCGCGCTGGCTGCAATGCTCCGCCGCGACCGCGTCCAGGTTCAACTGGCGGCTCATCGTCGAGCGTGTCGAAGAACTCGTGCGCCTGCGCACGGAGCCACACCAAGAGAGCATCCTGCTCGGATGCCTCGATGAGCACCTGGACGGACTTTCCGTCGAATGAACATAGTCCCACCCCCCGCAACTCGAATTCGTCTCGGTCCCTTAGGGCTCTTACGGCCACATGTGTGGGGACGATGACGTACGACTTGTTGGCGTACGCAGTGCTGCGATACGCCTGATGAAATGCTCGTTTCCAGTTATCTAGCTTCGCCTCGAAGGCCACCAGCGTCTTCTTGCGATGCCGCGCGAGGACATCGACGAGGCCAGACGTGTGGTCCCACTCCTTGGTGATCTGCACCTTTCCGAATGAAGTACGGCCCTTCGACAATTTGCCCACGAAGCTGTCGACGAAGTCGGCTTCGGTAGCAAATTCGGTACGGCCTTCCGTCCGGCTTTTGGTTTGAGTCATGGAGCGCTTCTTGGGCTGCTTTTCTTGCGAGTCTAGCAACAGGTGATGGTGGGTCGTGCGCCCTTCGTCCCCGACCTGAGGGGGCGCAAGAGCAAAGACACAAGGTTCTCTCGTGTAGCGGCAAGCAGTCGGCCGAACGGCCCCACACATCATAGGCAAGTAGGTCGGCCCTCAGGTGAAGTTTTCACCCTGATCCAAGGCGCCTAGGTGTGAAGCGTCATGGCGTTCTACCTTGCGTGCCGCGCTGGCTGGCAAGCCCTGACCCTCAAAGGGAATGCTGACCCTTCAGTTCCGCTGAGGAGCGAATCGCTGAAAGTCTTCGATATAGATCAGAGAATGGCCTCTCGTTGCATTCCGCTCTCATGGGCCACGAGATGAGAAACCTGATCCGATGCATCGCATCCCTACTCATCGCAGGACCTGCCGCCTGCGCCTTTGCGCAGTCGGGCGCTCAACAGACCACCCAGCCGACGATGGCCAAAGACCTGATTGACTGCCCGAAGGTGTACAACGAAGTCGGTCCGGTCGCGATCAAGCTCCCGTATTGGGAGTTCGACCAGACCGAGAGGGGCTGGCGCGCGCTGGGCAACTGCCACCTGGAGCAGGCGCAGTTGATCAAGCGCTATGTCAGACGCCAGGAGTACGAGCAGCGCGGAGTGCGCTGGCACCTCGCGCAGACATTGGCGATGTTGGGCGACGATGCCGCAGCTGCGGAGCAGGCCCTATTGTCGATCAATCCTGAAGAAGCCACGGACACGCCGGGTTTTAGCTGGAACACCTACGTGTTGGCGACGGTGGCTTTCCTTCGCAAGGACCGGGCCGCGTTCGACGTGCAGTACGAGGCTCATCGACGCGCGACGGAGGCCGACGCTGAGAACGCGATGAATCTGAAGGTCTTGGAGAGACTGGCCGAGTGCTTCGACAAGCCGTACCGAAAGGCTTACGGAAGGTGCCAACCTGACGATTGAGGGAAGCGCGTCAGCCCGGTCCAGTGTTGCTCCCGCACGCCGCGCTGTGCGCTCTGCGGCGTCCTGCGCCCTCTATTCGAGTGTCGTCGCGGAGCCAACCCCATCGTCGTGCGTCCTCCGTAATCTTGCGCGAAGGTGTTGCCCGATGATCGGGCGAGGTCCATCCGGTGCGGCGTAGGCCGAGACTTGGTTGGGTCGCCTCCTCTCCACCTTCAGAGCAGCACTCCTCGATGTCGCCCGACGATCAGCAACGAGAAAAACAAGGCCTTGACCCTCGCGGACGCAGCGCGCTGCTGGCGGTCCTGTTGGGCGTCATGCTCTCCACGCTGGACACGGCCATCGCCAACGTCGCGCTGCCGACCATCGCCGCCGACCTGCAATCGCATGCCGCCGACGCCATCTGGGTCATCAATGCCTACCAGCTCGCGGTTGTCGCCACGATGCTGCCCTTCGCCGCGCTCGGCGATGGCATCGGCCCGCGGCGAGTCTTTCTCGGCGGGCTGGTGCTGTTCACCGTCGCGTCGGGGCTGTGCATGGCCGCGACCAGCGTCGAGCTGCTCGCCGCCGCGCGCGCCTTCCAGGGCATAGGCGCGGGCGCGATGATGAGCGTGAACATCGCGCTGATCCGCCAGATCTACCCACCGACCCGGCTGGGCCGCGGCGTGGGCCTCAATGCGCTGGTGGGGAGCATCGGCTTCGTGGTCGGGCCGACGGTGGCCTCGCTGCTGCTGTCCGCGGCCAGTTGGCCCTGGCTGTTCGGCATCAACGTCCCCCTGGGCCTGCTGGCGATCGCCTGTGCCTGGCCGACATTGCCGAGCAGTCCACCCCGCCCGCACGGCTTCGACGTGGGCACCGCCGTCCTGACCGCCACCAGCTTTGCGGCGCTGATCTTTGCACTGGGCTCCATGGCGCAGTTGTCCGCCTGGACGCAGGTGCTGCCCGCTGTCATGCTGACGATTGCCGCCGGCGCGCTCCTGCTGCATCGCCAGCACGGCCACGCCACGCCCATGCTGCCGGTGGACCTGCTGCGCAGACCCATGTTCGCGCTGTCGGCGGTGACTGCGGTCTGCGCCTTCGCCACCCAGGGCCTGGCCTTTGTCTCGCTGCCGTTCTACTTCGAGCAGGTCCTGCACCGCGACGCCGCCAACGCCGGCTACCTCATGACGTCGTGGCCGGTGGTCGTCGCGATCACCGCGCCGCTGGCCGGCCGGCTGTCGGACCGGCATGCGCCGGGGCTGCTGGGCGGCATCGGCTTGGCGGTGTTAGCGGTCGGCATGTGCGGGTTGGCGCTGCAGTCCCACGATCCCTCGCTGCCGATGCTGGTGCTGTGGATGGCGCTGTGCGGCGCGGGCTTCGGCTTCTTCCAGGCACCCAACCTGACGGCGCTGATGTCCAGCGCGCCCCCGCACCGAAGTGGCGGCGCCAGCGGCGTCATCGGGGTGGTGCGGTTGCTCGGACAGGCGAGCGGCGCGGCGCTGGTCGCGTTGTGCTTCCATCTGGCCGGCCTGCGTGACGGCCCGACCGTCGCGCTGGCGCTGGGCGGTGTGACCGCGGGGCTGGCGGCGGTGGCGAGTTTTGCGAGGCTAAAGGTTCGCGGCTGAGCGGCAGTCCCATACCGTCATTCCAACCAGGCGCCGACATCATCCGCCTCAGAGGCGTTCCCAAAGACGCGAATCAAAGACCGTCGATTTGGCCACGTACCCAATCGGCCATTTCTTCCTTGTCGAACTCCAACAGGTAGTCGACCAGGTCTTGGTCGTGAGGGCCGTTGGCAAACGGATCGGCGCCGGCTGCGACCAGCCAGCTGAACAGTTCCTTGTAGCCGAGTGACGCCACCTGGAACAGAACGGGCTCGCTGAACGAGTCCTTTGTGTTGATGTCTGACCCGCGTGCATGAAGCCATGCCACGGCGGCCTGGTCGTTCTCCACGGCGAGGAAATGAAGCACCGTCTCGCCGATGCCATTCATGAGATGAGTCAACTCAGGCCGGGTTGCCACGAGGGCTTCGGCTCGCTCGTACTCTTTGGCGTAGAGAGCATTGCGAAGCTCATACCAGTCGGGGTCAGTGTCGGACATAGGCACCGAGCATAAGGCAGCTTCCAACACGGTGAGACCGGAGCCGACTGACAAGCCCTGACCCTCTTGGGGGATGTCATCCCCCTCACTCCCTCTAAGGGAGGAATGGCCGGAAGTCTTTGATATGGATCAAAGAATGAGGTCCCGATTGGCCGCAGCATGGACCTCGGTGATTCAACCCGCCACGATCCCGACGCCGGTCCTGAGACTGGTGTCTAGCTCCTGATCATTTGGTCATGGGCGAGATGGGCCTATCCGCGAGGACGGCCTCACGTTGGGTTCGTCGTGAGTTGAACATCTCGCCCACCTCTCCGGTCGATCCGAAGGCATGTCGCCTTCAACGTCGGAGCCGGTGGCTGCCAATCTGGAATGAGGTACGACATGGCTAGCTTCCAACAAGCACGCATCGACGAGTCCGACAAGCCGCTGCGCGCGCGGCATCCTCTGGCGGGCTGCGATCAGCAGACGCTGATCAGCCTGCAGCACGGCTGGGGCATGACCGAGCCGCAGATCTTCGGGCCGCGGCTGGGCTCCGATGCGATCTGCCTGCGCGCGGATCTGACGACCGGCTCCGCGCTGGCCAATCTGCGCGCTCTGCTGGTCAGCGGCGCGTCGATGCTGTCCATGCTCGCCGACAACACCGCCGAGTGCGATCCGGCCAAGCACGTGGCCACCGCCGTCAAGGAGTCCCTGCGCGAAGCGCTCGGGATGCTCGGCGTGGTGGAGCGCGCCGTGGACGACGATCGGAGCAAGGTGGTCTCTTGAGCGCGAGAACCAAGGTGCGAGACGATCGTCGATCGGCTCGCGCCTGACTTTCGCGCCATATGACAAGTCCTGACCCCATGACCCTTCGGGTGGGTCTCCAAACGAATGGGTGGATAGTGGCAACTTGAACGCACTCGCGACGAATGCAAGTCCATGGTCACGACGCGGGCCACCCTCTCGGCCACGGCCGCCGTGGTCCCCGTGCCCGGTCTGGATATCAGGGCGGATGTGTCGCTGTTGCTCGCCATGAAGTTGCTCGGCAACTCGCACGTCGACGACTGCTTTGAAGTCGCCAAGCGCGCGCTGCAGGATATGGCGAAGACGGAGCCAAAGAAGTTGCTGGAAAGCTCGTCGAGCGTCAGTCGATATCGACTCTTCTGAGGATCGATGACTGAGCCGCAGATCGGGCAAGGTTCCATCGCGTGAGTGGCGTGCTGTTGAAGAGGTTGAAACGAGACTACGCCTTCGCCTCAGGCCACAAGACGTACATGTCGCCATCGCAGAACCCGATGCCCACGCCTTGCGAGTCCCGCAAGCGGGCCGCGTTCCTTCCGTCGCGAAGGTACGAACGCACCATGTCCTTCGACGTCTCCAACCACTCGGGCCAGGCAGCGCCGGCCACGTCGAACGAACCAGTGAGCGAGGTCTTGCTGAACGAGGGGGCGGGCATGCGACATGGAGGCGGATTCTGCCGTGAAGGTTGGAGAATCATGGAGGAGGGCGGGTCCTAGCCCACGCACCTGCCACTCTGCCCGCCATACCGGGGCAACGGCGCTCCCGGCAACTCCACCGCATAGTGCAGCGACAGCATCTGCCACCCCTGCGGTCCCAACTGCCACTGCGTGCTGTTCACCCCCACGTAGTCCGGCGCCGCCTGTGCCGGATCGCGGCGCGATTCGACCACGCTGAAGACCTCCGCCTGGCTGGCGTACCGGCGCACCTCCCGGTGGATCTCGCATTCATGCAGCGCCCGCGGGCTCGGCTTGCCCACGGCCGCCACGAACGCTTGCGCCGACCAGCTGCGCAACTGCACCTCGCTGAGCTGCGCATTGAGCTGCTGACCCCACACGCGCGCTTCCGGATGCATCAGCGCGTTCATGCGCGCCGCGTCTCCGGGCTGTCCTGCCGCATGGTCGAAGGACTTCCATAAAGCGGCGACCTGCCCCTCCAGCGCCGCGCGGCTGAAGGCATGCGCGTCCGTGCCCAGCGTCTCCAGCAGCGCCGGCCAGCTCACGCGATAGACCTGCGAGAGCCCCGCCGCCGTACCCGGCGCCGGACGCGTCGATGCAAACAGCAACCAACGTCCGTCCGCGGTGATGGACGGCGTGAATTCGAAACCGGCGCCGTTGATCGGCGCCGGCAGGCGCAGCGCGAGGCCGAATTGCTCGCCCACGCGCTCGGCCAGGTAGAGGTCCGCGCCACCCTCGCTCCCGGTGCGGTTGCTCCACCAGACGACGAAGCGCCCGTCCGGGCTCAGCGTGAAGTCACTGTTCGCCGACCCCTCGTTGATCGGGGCGGGGAGGAGGCGGGGTGGCAGCGTCTCATCGTCGTCGACACGGTAGACGGAGAGCTTGCCCGGCCCGCCGACGCGCGTGGAGGCGAAGTAGAGGCGTTTGCCGTAGCGCTCGGGTCCCAGCTCCTGACCCGGGCTCTGCAGCGCATCGGGCAGTCGCCGGGGTGCCGTCCATTGGCCGGTGTCGAGATCCGACAGCACGGCTTCGAACAGATCCAGATCGTCGCGCGCGGAGGCGCTCTCCGCGTCCGGACGGTTGGACACGAAGGTCAAGGTCTTGCCGTCTCCCGACAGGTGCGGATCCGAGTCGCGCCAGCGCGGATCGGAGAACGGCAGCGGCTCGGCGGCCCGCCATCCGCCGTTCGGATCCCGCCGCTGCCAGAGGATCTGCGATTGCTTGAATCCGGCCGCGGAACGCGCAAAGACGCGCAGGGAGGCGGATTCCTGCAGGTTGTAGGCCTGCCGCTGAGGATCCTCGCCGGGAAGATCGACCCGTTCGACGATCAGGTCGCTCCCGACAACCGGCGGTGCCGCGGCCGCTGCGATCGGCAGGCCGTTAAGGGCAGCCACGAGAAGCAGAAACGAGGTAATCGTTACGCGTGGAGGCATGGCGGTTCGAGTTGGAAGTTCGGACCGCGCGAATGCTAGGAGCGCTGTGAAGACCTGACCCCGCTCATGCGACGAAGCCGGCCAAACCCGCCATCAAGCCGGCCGGCGGCGGATGAGCTTGGCCAGCATCGGGACGCGCGTTCTGCTGGAACGAGGTCGACACGAGTCTGCCGGCAGCGCGCGTGATCCGGGCCTTAGGCGAACTGGTCGAGGTGCGCGGCGCGCCGTTGTCGATCCGGCTGGACAACGGGCCGGAATTCATCGCCCAGGCGCTATGCGACTGGGCCGCCGCCAAGGGCATCGAGCTACGTCACATCCAACCTGGTCAGCCAACCCAGAACGCCTATGTCGAGCGCTTCAACAAGACCTACCGCACCGAGGTGCTGGACTGCTACGTCTTCGACTCGTTGGCCGCGGTGCGGGCCATGACCGCCGACTGGCTTCAGCGCTACAACCACCATCGTCCACATGAAGCGCTGGGTCGCGTGCCGCCAGTCGAGTACCGTATAAAACGATTCCCCGACCTCTACTTCTGACTGGTACAGGAAATCAAGGAGGCTTCAACAACCGGTGGCACAGTACTCGACGGGCCCGCACGCTACCAAACGCTTCAACCGATCTACAACCGGAAATGTGGGCTGTGCCTCATCAAGAGGCTGCCGGTAGCTTTCAGGCATTGTGGGGCGCCCTTTACCTCGGTTCGGGCGTCTGCTGGCGCATCCATAGCTCCGCGCGCACGGACTCGTTCCCGGGCTGAAACAGTGGATCGTCCTCATCGTCGACTCGAGTGAGCTTGGCGTCTACGAGCTCCAAAGTGCTGTTCGAGCACAGCAGATTTTCACGGGCGTGGGGGTCGGGAGATATGCCTGAGACGTCCGCTGCGTACTTTGCCTCGATATGCATCAGCGTGTTGCGCAAGGACAGCGCCGACGAATCGAGAACGCACGCTGACGTGCTGATGAAGGCGGGGTCGCGGAGTGTGCCTTCGCGGATGATCGTGTCTAACATCTCGCGCGAGAAATGCACACGCCGATCGAGCGGCTCGCGTGTCTGGCCGAAATCAGGCAACTGCTTGAGTCCATAGTCGACGGCCCGGCGAAAGGCGTCGAGCAATCTCCCGTTATCGCCGGCGCGCAGCGGCGCATTGATTCGAGTCGAATTCTTCGTGTAGAACGCTATGGCGCGAAAGGCTGCTTCCTTGGCTGTCTCGTCGGTTTTCGCCGCATCGAACGCCAAAGCGATGGAATTGATCTCAAGGCTCTGGCGCGCGTGTCCCAAGTCCGCGCGCCGGATGCTGCCAGGGATTGCCGCTGCAGCGGCACTCGAAGAAATAATTGGTGCCGCCTGACTTCGCGCGACCAAGTTCGCCAAGGGTCCCTGAGAAGAACGTGGCGCCGTAGGCTGCGCCGGGGCGCCACGGCACCGGGAGGGCTCAGTCGCCGAGGAGTTTGAGGGGAGGCAGACGCCTCGGACAGCTGGGGTGCTACCGCGTTCGATTCCGGACATAGCGCTCAGCGTAAGGCGCCACACGACAGCGCCTGATGGGATCAGCGAATAGCCAGCCGGCCGCGCGAAGCGCTCAATTACGCGCGATACCACATCGCCGCAGGACGCGGGACCAAAAAGTCGCAGCGAGATCTAGCTTCTAGGTGAACATCGGAGTTGGTGTTCGCGATGGACAATCACCTTTGAAGTAAGCGTATGGGCAAGGCGGGGTGCCCACTCTGAGTCAAGCGGCGCCTTGAGTCTTGCTAGGGACAGTCTGCAAAACCCCTCGTCACCCTGACTGGCGATTTGATCGTCGGTCAGCGACGATGAGGGCATGAATCAAAGCTCGCTTGGTTTTGACCCGCTGCCCAAGAAGACCCGTAAGGAGGTCTTCCTGGACGAGATGAACAGCGTCGTGCCGTGGGCCGAGTTGGTCGCGCTGATCCAGCCGTACGCCCGCGGTGCGCATCAGGCCTTGGGCGGACGTCCACCGTTTCCCATCGAGACGATGCTGCGTATCCATTGCCTGCAGCTCTGGTGGAACCTCAGCGATCCGGCCATGGAAGAAGAGCTTCATGAGCGTCCGCCTTATCGACGCTTTGCCGGTCTGGACGGCGCGGCGCGCATGCCCGACGAGACGACGATCCTGCGCTTTCGGCACCTCTTGGAGAAGCACCAGCTGGCGCCGCAGGTGCTGGCCTTCCATCCGTTCCGATTGATCAAGCAGCAGTTTGGCTATGCCT
The DNA here is from genome assembly GCF_048957715.1 of Mitsuaria sp. CC2. NCBI lineage: Bacteria > Pseudomonadati > Pseudomonadota > Betaproteobacteria > Burkholderiales > Sphaerotilaceae > Roseateles > Mitsuaria sp. CC2. The sequence continues at coordinate 110,521 of NZ_JARVXN010000042.1, forward strand.
AGGTGCGCTATCTGGGCTTGGCCAAGAACACGGCGCGACTGACGATGCTGTGCGCGCTGGGCAATCTGTGGATGGCGCGCCGACGGTTGTTGGAAGCGCAGGGATGAGTGCGTCTGCAACGCGTCAGACGGGCGCCGCGGCGGTAAAAGCCGCATCAAAACCGGACTGAAACTCCACACGACCAACCGCGCCCGAGCCGCTCATGAGACCAGGCCAAACGCTTGGGCGCAGACTGCGCGAAGGGCGGTGTTTTGCAGACCGTCCCTAGAGGACGCCGCGAAGGGCCGTAGAGAAGGATCGCCGCGATCGTAGCCGCATCAGCAGCGGCCGCTTCTCCTGCTAGGCATCGTACACGGTGCTGGGCATCTTGCCCTGCGAGATCTCGGTCCACAGCGCCTTGCAGCGCTTCGAGGTCCGACGACATGCTCCCCGCATGGCGTTGACCAAGGTCACGGCGCGTACGGCCAACTGGGCGCTTACCATCGCCATAGTCCCTTGTCCGGCAGCACCATGGCAACTTCCCGGCCGCCTGGCCCCCTATGTTCCGCAGATCAGTGGCCCGCGGCCGCCACGCCTGGTCCGCTTGGCCTCAATGACCATGGCGATCCCGATGTTTGTACGAGGGTTGGCGACACCCCGGGGTCGCTGGGTTTTTTTGATCTTGCTGACCCCGAACTTCCGCCGCTCTTGGCCCAATCTGGCTTTGTCGCCAATCCAGCTAGGACGAAGGATGGGACCGCACTGACGGCTGGCTGGCTCTCCGTATCTGACCGACCCGCGACGTCGAGCAAAATCACGTCAGGACAGCTCAAGCGGCTGTTCGAGTTGGCCTCTTCCGATTTGCTCGCGAAGGTGGCCGACGAGGTAAACCGCAAGCCGGAGGTCTACCAGCTCGACACCAAGCTGCGCCGCGCGCACTTTTTTGCTCAGGTACGAGAAGAGACGGGCCCATCAATGGACGCAAAGACTGAGGATCTGACCTACTCACCCGCTGGGCTCAAAGGTTTGTTTGCGTACTATGGCAAGCATCCTGATGAAGCGGATACTGACGGCTACGAACGAGGCCCTAAGGGCACCTTCAAGCGCAAAGCCATCCAGGAAGATATTGCGAACAAGGCCTATGGCGGTCGCAACGGAAATGGCGACGAGAAGAGCGGCGACGGCTGGAAGTACAGGGGGCGTGGCTTCATCCAAGTGACTGGGCGTTCCAACTACGCCGCAGTGTCAGCCAAGCATGCTTCAGTCTTCGGTGACACGTCGGTCAACTTCGAGCGAGACCCCGATCTGTTGACAGTGTTTCCCTACTCACTGCGCTCCGCGATCTGCTACTGGTTGATCAACCGCCTGCCTCGTCTCGCAGACAAGGGTAGCTCAGCAGCTGACGTGGACCGAGTAACGCGCGTGGTGAACGCGAACACCCACAGCTACAAGGAGCGCCAACATCACTTCAGAACCGCATATGAGCACTTTGAGTAGGCTGATTCCTGTCGCGGGCCTCGTTCTCGCGCTGCCGTCGCTGGCCGTAGCGTCCGATCAAAATTCGGACTCGCTGTGCAAACCGGAGGAGGTCGTTGTCTTCAATTGCTTTACCGGCAAGAAGACGGCCTCGCTGTGCGCGTCGCCAACCGAAGCCGCGCCGGCGCTCCTGGCTTATCGATACGGTACCGGGCAGAGAGTCGAGAACGAATTTTCCGCGACCGCGGCGAACGGCAAGACGTTCGGTGGCACAGTCGCTCCGGCGGCTCCGCGGGCATGGGTCAGTCAGGTATGGTTCGACCGTTCCTCTTATCGTTACCTGATGACTGAGTGCGTGGGGGGTGACTGCTCGCACAATGCTGGACTGACGGTGTTCAACGGTGAACGCATGATCATGAACGCCTCTTGCCAACGCCCACCAGGCGTCAGGCTGCCTGCGTTCTCCCGCGAGCTGGTCAAATTCGGCTCCTCTCCCGCCGAGAGCAAGTCCTCGACGCCGTTGTTGCGCATTGAGGAGGCCGATAACGGCGCCTACGAGTTGTATGGGCCCTCGAAATAGGCGGCCTCCAACGCGGGAGTGGCTTCGCTGCAGTTGCAGCACCAACGCCCCCTCAACTCGCACTTTGAACAGCCGCTGAGGTCACGAACAGCGAGCTTGCGTCGTTTGGTCAGGTAGGTCCGGAACGAGCGGTCATTGGTACCGGGATACGCAGCCAAGGCAGGCCAAGCACCAGGGCGTCGAACTGAGTGCGGCTCAGGCTCACCGTGCCGGTCACGTCGCGGGGCCAGACGAA
>NZ_JARVXN010000043.1:0-65252 GCF_048957715.1 Mitsuaria sp. CC2
GGAAGAGGCACCCGCCATTGGCCAACGCACCCGTACATGGACCGGGCCGCGCTGCAGCTCCAGTTCGATGGACTGCGTGGCTCGCATGGTTCCGCTTCGGTGACCACCGACACCGGGACGAAGGCAGGGGTGCCAGCGGGCTCGCCATCGTGCCCAGCCACGCGCCGCCACTTGTGCACAAGGTTGGCGTTGAGGCCATAGCTCATCGCCACCTGGGCCACGGACGCGCCTGGCGCCGCGCATGCGGCGATGACTTGGCGCTTCAGGTCTGCATCGTGGCGCCGGCGACTGGCGGGCTTGGCGTCTGACATGGTGTCCACCTAACTGGTTTGGTGGACACCATGCTGGCCGTCGTTGACGGGCGGTTCAAGGTGAGTTGGCCGGACGCATACCTTGCAACGGCCGTTGCGGCCTTGTCCTCGGCGGGAGCGTCAGCACAACTGGCCAGCAAAGCAAAGCCGGTCGTGGCGAGAAGCAGGGCGACGTTACGCAGGAGGTGTTCAGTAGCCATGGATGTACATCGTCGTCTGGACATTCTTCGTGTCGACATGACCGACGGAGGAGGGACTTCCACGACCCGCGTCCCATGGCGCCGTTCTTGCCCTCCAGCCCCGATGCGCACTTCCACGTCCGCCGCCCGGCCACGGATCGCGTCCGCGGTTTCTGCGCGGCTTCATCTGTTCTTCGCGATCCTCGCCGCCGGCTTGTGCGTCGCATCGCTGCTCGGCTGGATCTTCGGCATCGAGCGCCTGACGACTTTCGTCCCCGGTCGGCCCGCCATGTCCCCGATGACCTTTGCGGGACTGTCGACCGGTGCGCTGGCGGCCGCCGCGATTCCCCGCTGGCTCCCACTCGCCCTGGCGTCGGCGCTCGCACAGCTCTCGATCGGAACCTTCGTCGTCATATGTCACGCCGTCGGGTGGACGCATCAGCTGGGCATCCCCACCTTCTGGTGGTCCTCGAAATTCACGGGACTGATGCTCGTCATCTCCGCGTCCGCCTGCGTGATGCTGGCGCTCAAGAAGTACGCCGTCGGTCAGGTCGTCAGCTTCGGCGTCCTGCTGATGGCGGGACTGATGGGGCTCGCGCACCTGTTCCCGAACGCATCCGTGTACAAGGCGCTGCCCGGCACCGGCGTCGCGATCCCCACCGTGCTCGGCCTGGCCGCCGTCTCGTTGAGCCAGCTCACCGCCTGCCGCTCCAGTGGCATCGCCGGCGCGCTGTCGTCTGGATCGTTGGCCGGGCGCACAGGTCTTCGCCTGCTCTTCGCCGGCGTCGGCGCCGTGCTGGCGATGTCCTTGGTCGTGGCCTTGGGATACAGGATCGATCTCTTCGATGCGGAGTCCGCGCTGCTGCTGATCGGCTGGGGCTCCGTCGCCGTGCTGGGAACGACGCTCTGGAGCCTGGCGGTGGCCGTGGCGCGCGCCGACGCCGCCAGGATGCGCGCGGAACGGGACCTCGACGAGCAGCGCACCATGGTCATGGCCGCACTGTCCCACGACATCCGCACGCCGCTGCAGGTGGCGTCCCTGTCCGCGGTCCTGCTGCAACGGCTGGTGCAGGGGGAGCAGGCACTCAACGCCGTCGAGCGGCTGCAGCGCTCGCATGGACGCATCGATCGCATGCTCCGCTCCCTGCTGGACAGCCTGACACTCGAGGGCGGCCAGCCGCTGCATCTGCGCGCCGGCGCGGTCTCGCTCCACGAGCTCGTCGCGGAGGTCATGGCGGAAAACCCCTCGACGCTGGACGGCCGGGTCGCCTGGGAGGGCGAGGCCCAAGGGTGGTGGGACCGCGACGCGGTCTACCGCGTCATCGAGAACCTGCTGCTGAACGCCGCCAAGTACGGGCGGCCGCAGACGCTCATCTGGTGCCGCATCGAGCCCCGAGGCGACCATGTGGCGCTGACCGTCGAGAACGAAGGCGAGCCCATCCCCGAATCGTCGTGGGAGGCGATCTTCGAGCCGTTCCAGCGTGGGGGCAGGGCGTCCGCGGCGGACCCCGTCGGCTGGGGCGTCGGATTGGCCTACGTCAAGGCGGTCGCGGCGCGACATGGCGGCGGCGTGCGCGTGGTCCAGTCCGACGGGACGCGCACCGCTTTTGAGTTGCTGCTGCTGCGGGACTGCCGGCCTTTGCTCGGTGGCATGCAGGCGGAGGAGGCGTCAGGCGGGCGCAGATGATCGGCCGATGCCCGATCAACGTCCAACATCTCGTGTGCTCATGCGGCGCCGCGCCTCGTCACTCCCACCGACCGAACACATGTGCCCCGGTGGCCGCCGACACGGCTCTCGTCGCGAATTCGATGGGGAAGACTTCGCGCAGTCCTAGTCCCAATCGCTTCAACGCGCGGCGCGTCTCGGCCGCGGAATCGCTGTTGCGACAGACTGCATCACGGCGGGAGCGGGCGGCGCCGCAGATCCGTTCCGCTGTGTTTATCTCCAAAGATTGGAGGTCGATGAAAGACGGCCGTCATCCTCTCGATTGGTGATGTGGCGGAAAGGCCGACCCACCCAAAAGAGGAGGAGACGTTTCAACTCGGAATCGGCGAGCATTCGGCCCGATCGCGAACGACGATTCCGAAGGAGAAGGCATGAGTTCCGTGAAACTGAGCGCCGAGACGCTCAAGGTCCTGGCAGGCTTGATCAAGAACCCGTCCCAGGCCCTGCCGGACGCGCTGAAGACCTTGGACCCCAGTGGTCCGTGGCACCTGCTGACCCAGAAGGTGGGCTCCAACCTGGCCAAGACCGGAGAAGCTGAACTCGCCTTGCCGCTGCTGGACAAGTCGGTCGCCAAGGACGGCTCGCTGTCGACCGACTGGACCTGGAATGCCTCGATCGAGGCCAATGCCGCGTTGGCCGTGGACCTCCTGACCGAGGAGGATCTGGAAGCGCTGCCCGTCAAGCCCGACGCCGGCCACACGCTCATCGTCTACGGCGCAAGTATTTCCGCAGGCGGCACGCTGGGCGCCAACGCCGACCATCTGCCCTGGGGCAAGGTGGGCGCGAGCGCCGGCGGCAAGCGCGGCGCGGACATGCGCTGGTACATCCAGGCGGCGGACAGCGTCACCCTGCTGGCCGCGCTGGAAGCGGCGCAAAACCACTTCGTCTGGCCGCACGACCTGCAGGGCATGCTGCGGCAGGCGCTGCGCACCGATTGGTTCGGCATGGCCTATGAGCTCGACGGCGAAGCGCAACTGGCCATCGACGTCGATGCCTCGCTCCAAGGTCCGGGAGTGACCTTCAGCCTGAACGGCGACACCTCGACCGTCGGCCTCTCATTCGGTCTGAAGGCGGGATTCAAGGCCGCGCGCAAGAGCCGCTGGAAGCTCAGCGCCATGGTCGAGCCGCGCGCTCTACCGGGCGGTGCCGCGGTGCTCGGGCTGCGCGTGCAGTTGCATGACCTGAAGCAGAACAGCAGCAGTGGGTCGGTGGCCTTCACGGCCGGCGCCGACTTCTCGGCGGTCGCCGCCAGCGCCGAGCGCGCGCTTCGCGCCGCCTGGCCGGCGGTCGAGCGCAGCGAGCTGCTGGACGCGCTGACGCAGCCCGGGACGGTCGTCGCCGACGACCTGCGCGGCCTGATCGACCAGGAACTGGATGGCTCGCTGAAGCCGCTCGCCGCCGTGCTGGCCGGGGGCAAGCCCAGCGCCGACCTGCGCGCGGGCCTGGTGGACAAGATCACCTTCGGACTCGCGGATGTGCTGGACGGAGCGCTGGGCAAGATCGCGGACGAGAAGGCCGATCTCCATCAGGTCGCGACGGCCTGGTTGCATCAGCTGCTGGGTCCTGCGGCGGATTCGGTGAAGGTGGACGAGAAGATCCAGGCCCTGGTGTCCAAGTCGCTCGACCAGGCCACCGACCGCCTCCAGCAGGCCATCGAGTCGCTGCGTAAACAGATCGTCGGGAAAGCCCAGACGCCGATCGATGCGGTGCTCAAGGGCCTGGGCGAACTGGGCGCCCAGTTCGACGAAAAGCTGACGGACCTCAACGACAACGGCGTGTCGGCGGCGATCACGAAGGCGCTGAAGCAATATGCCGATCGCCGCGACAAGCTGCTGGGCGTGCTGGCCGACAGCCACCGCCAGAAGCTGACCTTGGCCCTGGCCGCCGCCTCTGCGCGCGAGACCGGATCGGAGGCAGCCTTCGACGTCTGGTTCCGTCCGGACGACAGCGTCACGCCCGAAGCGCAGGCGCTGTTCGATGCGTTGTATGCGGGCCAGCTGCTGACGCTGCCGGAGCTGGTGCGGGCCGCAGCGGCCCGAGGCGCCATCGCCGACGCCAAGGGCTGGCTGCTGTCCACCAGCAAGACGCTTCAGGAGCAGCGGGTGACGCTGAACTTCTTCGGCGTCGAGATCGGCAGCCGGTCGACCTGGCTGCGCGACGTGGCCGTCAAGACCGATCTGGTCACGGGCGACCTGCTCGCCGTGAACGCGGGCCTGTCCGGCGAGACGGCGATCTTCAATCCCTGGAAGAACCGCACGGCGCGGCTCGGCCTGCGGCTCGATCTGAGCGGTGAGCGTGCCGCCTCCCGTCAGCTGGCGGTCTCGCTGGACGGTGCCTTCACGGCGAAGCAGGAGAACACGAATCGCCAGAAGGTGCAGGACCTGCTGAACGCCTACGCTGATGCGACCGGCACGCAGCAGAGCGACATCAGCCAGTTCCTGGAGCTGCCGCCGGCCAGCGACAGCGACGGCCTGCGCCGGTTCTGGAAATCGCTGACGATCGCGGTGCCCGTGGCGCTCGATGGCCGGCAATGGGCGAGCTTCGCCGCCATGGACGCGGCGCAGATCGAGCGCGTGTCGACGGAGGTTGCGTTGGCGCAGTTCCAGCGGCGCTACGTGGCGGACTCGCTGTTCTCCAAGGATCCGGTCGGGGATCTTCGGCGGTTGGTAGTCTCGGTCAGGGATCTGAAGAAGGCAGACAACGTCGACGTCCTGAGCTATCTGAAGCTGTTCCCGGAGCGCCATGTCGGCGCGTTCAGTGCCGCCGCCGCGGCTCGCAAGGTCGGCATCGAGGCCTCGGACAGCACGTTGCACAGCCCGGGGGCACGACGATTCCTGGCCTATCACCGCCTGTCCGCCACCATCCAGGCACCGCTGCGTCTGCGCGATCTCGCTGCCGAGGCGTCGCGCGTCGTGCAGTCGCTGCCTGCCCATCCGGACCCCGCGGCCGTGCGCCAGCTGCTGGAGCCCATCATGGCGCGCATGCAGGACGCGCTGGCGCCGGTGGCGCTGGTCAGCGAGACGTGGCTGGGCCTCGGCCTCTTGGGCGCCAAGGACGAGCCCGTGGCCTGGCCCTTCGTCAGCTTCGTGACCACCATGGCCCGACTGGCCGGTCTGCCCGTGCCACCCGGCTTCGCGCCCATCGCCCAGGTGGGCAATGGATCCCCGGTGCGTCTGATCGCGGGCTGAGGGCGGTTGGGCGGGCAGCGTGATCCGCAAGTCCTGACCCCAAAGGGGGATACCGATCCCCAGCACTCCCACCAAGGAATGAACCGCCGGAAGTCTGTCCGGCCCGCACACATGCCGCCCGCAGCCCGGCGTTCCAGCACCTGACCCAGCAGCAACACGCCGGCCGTGCAGTACGCGAAGGGCCCCAGTGGCAGGACGGCGACGTGAGATCCAGGCGGATGCAGGGCGAGATTCAAGCCGCTCAACGCGCGCCGTGCTGCCGCAGCAAGGCGATCATCTGATCGTCCTGGTTGTGGCGGGCCCGCGCCATCACGGAAGTGCCGTCCTTGGCGACGGCCTTCACGTCGGCGTGGTGCTCGATCAGCAGCTGGGCCATCTCCATGTTGCCGACGCCGGCCATCCACCACAGCGGCGTCGCGCCGTCCGTGTCGCGCGGATCGACCGGAACGCCCTGGTCGAGCAGCACGCGGGCGACATCCTTCTCTCCCGAGTCGGCCGCGCGATGCAGCACCGTGTTGTTCCTGACTTCCGGATCGACGGCGCGGGGATCGGCGCCGGCGGCGATCAGGAAGGTCGCCGTGGCGGCGCGGGCCGACGAGGACGCGGTGCTCTCGCGTGCGCCGCCCGCCAACGCCCACAGCGCTTCCGTGGCCACGGGTCCCGGGCTCAGGCCCACGCGTGGTGCCAGGATCTGCAGCATCGGGAACTGCCCGGCAGCGGCGGCGGAGACGTACGCGCGCTTGACGACATCCGCAGCGGGATTGGCATCGAGCAGCAGTCGCGTCAATGCCTCATCCCCGGCGAAAGCCGCCACGGACAGGGCCGGTCCCACCCTCGGCCCCCACTGGGACTGATCCACCTTCGCCGCCAGCAACTGCTTCACGACGGCGGTCCGTTTGGCCCGGGTGGCCGCATCCAGCGCGGTCAGTTCCTGACCCGACAGTTCGTTCACGGGAATCGCCGCCTGGAGATACCACCGCACGGCGGTCTCGTCTCCTCGCGCGGCAGCGGCGACGAAGGCGTCCTGCGTGAACGGCTGCCCCAACTTCACCAGCTGCTGCCGAGGATCTTCCCTGGGCTCGGGTTGGAACAGCGCCACCAGCTTCTTCGCCGAATCGGTGAAGCCGGCCACGCCGGTGACGATCGCGGCGATCACCAGCAGGACCGCCACCCAGCGCCGCTGCTTCAGCTGCGCGAGATAGCGTTCGTGAAGCGGCGGGGCCGGTGGCGGTGGCGGTGGCGGTGGCGCGGCATCGGGCATCGCAGTTCCTCGTGAGAGACCGGTGCCGGGTCTTGCGCCGTCAGGGCAATGCCTTCACCTTGATGTTCCGGAAGTGTGCCTCGCTTTCCGGGTCGTGGCCCTGCAGCGCGAAAGTGCCGCTGGCGAGGTAACGCTTCTCCAGTCCCTTCTTGCGGACGATGGGCGACTCCTCGGTGTAGTCGGCCGTCTTCTCGCTGTTGACGAAGGTGGTCACGTGTCTGCCTTCGACGCGAACAGTCAGCGTGAACCACTGGTGGTCCGGCGACACGACCTTCAGGTAGTCCTGCACGCCCCACAGCCCGCCGGTGCGGCTGGGGTCGCTGTGGGAGTTGTTGACCTGCACCTCGTAGCCCAGCTCAGGCCAGCCCACCTCCTGCCACTTCGTGTGGAAGTACACCCCGGAGTTGGCCTTGGGGAAGGTCATCACGTCGACCTTCAACTCGAAGTTCTTGAAGTCGTGCTGCTGCACGGGGCCCGTGTAGAACAGGTGCGAGCGCGGACCGCGCACGACGATGGCGCCGTCCTTCACGCTGAAGGAGCCGGGCTGGTCGCTGGCGCGCCAGTGCTCCAGGCTCTTGCCGTCGAACAGCAGTTGCCAGCCGGCGGCGGTCTCTTCGGCGGTGAGCGTGTTGGGCATGTCGGCGGCGTGGGCGGAGGGGGACAGGGCGAGGCCGGCGACGGTCACGGACAGGGCCGCGGCCGCGGTGACAGGGGCGAAGCGCATCAGGCGACTCCTACGATCTGCAAGACCTTGAGGGGCGGGCCGTCGAAAGTGACGGAGGGAATGTTGCCGACGAAACCGACGTCCTTCATGCCGTCGGGCGTCGTGTAGAAGCCGCCGGCGGTCAGGTCGCGGAAGCGCTTGAAGAAGCGCGCGGCGGTGGCGAACTCGGGACGGGCGGATTCGGTCCAGCAGATGTCGTCGGCGATCTGAGATTGCTGCGCGACGTCGAGCTGGTCGAAGCGCTTGCCGCCGAAGCGCTTCGCGCTCTCGGCGTCCAGCCAGGCCAGCCCCTCCAGGATGAGCGGCTTGTCCTTGGCCTGGTTGGGGTAGGGCGCGCTGATCCATTCGTCGATGAAGCGGTGCACCTGCAGCTGCGCCGCGCTGGGCGACTGGTCGTCGGCCGGGATGATGAGACCGCACAACGCCTGCGCGCTGCGGTTCTGCGCGGCGTCGAAGGTCAGCGGCCACAACTCGCCGCTCGTGTAGCGTTTCGTCAGCAGCGGGTCGGTGCCGTAGCCCTTGGGCTTGCCGCCCTTCTTCCGGGCGGGCGTGGCGCCGGCCGACACGTCGACGCTGAGCGCCGCGGCGGCCGCCAGCATCCATTGCAGGGTCGTTCTGCGGTCCATGCTCAGAGCTCCTTCTTGCGGAAGCGGTCGACGATGTGGTCGGCCTGGCGCCAGGCCAGCGCCATGATGGTCAGCGTCGGATTCTTGTCGGCGTTGGAGGCGAAGGGCGCCCCGTCGGACAGGAACAGGTTGGGCACGTCCCAGGTCTGGCCCCAGCCGTTGGTGACGGAGCTCCTGCGGTCCGCGCCCATGATCGCGCCGCCCACCTCGTGGATGATGTAGCCGCCGGGGGCGATCGCCTTGCGGCCGTCCAGCTCCGGGCCGCCGTCGAGCACCTTGCCGCCCATGGCGCCGACGATCTCCGCGAAGGTCTTCTGCATGTGCGCGGCCTGGCGGGTCTCGTGCTCCGACCACTGCCAGTGGAAGCGCAGCACCGGAATGCCGAAGCGGTCCTTGGTCGCCGGGTCGATCTCGCAGAACGACTGCTCGTTGGGGATCATCTCGCCGCGGCCGGCGAAGTACACAAACGATCCGAAGGTCCGGCGCACGTCCTGCTTGAACTTCGCGCCGTAGCTGCCCTTCGTCAGCCACTCCAGGCCCGCGCCGGTGCCGGCGCCGGGCATGCGGCGGCCGGTGCCCAGCTCGATGTGATACCCGCGGGGGAAGCCCAGGCCCTGCTCGGCCCAGCGCGCGCCCTGCTTGCCGTAGAGCCACCAGGGCGCGTACATGTGAGAGCCGCCGGCGCCGTCCTCGTTGTGCGGCGGCAGGTTCTCCAGCAGCGGCACCTGGCCGGCCAGGTCGCTGCCGACGGTGTCCATCACGTACTTGCCGACCTTGCCGCTGCTGTTGGCCAGCCCCTGCGGATACGCGCTGGTCCTGCTGTTCAGCAGGATGCGCGCCGATTCGCAGGCGCTGGCGGACAGCACCACGGCGCGGGCCTTGGCTTCGATGTGCTTGCCCGTCTTGCGATCGATGAAGCGCACGCCGCTGGCCTTGCCGTTGCGGGTCGTGACCTCGTAGACCATGGCGTCGCACAGCACGTCGAGGTTGCCGCTGGCGAGCGCCGGCGGCAGATGCACCGCGGGGCTCTGGTAGGTGGCGCCGATGGAACAGCCGCGCGAGCAGGGCGTGGCCCAGAAGCAGGCGGCCCGTTCGCGCATGGACTGCGCGACCAGCGCCTGCGCGCGCGGGTTGCCCGGATGCAGCAGGGCGGGGATGCGGGCGTCGTCGAGCTTGGCGGTCAGCACCGCGCGGTGGATGGGCACCACCGGGATGCCGAGCTTGCCGGCGCGCTGGGCGACCAGGCGTTCCCCCACGCGCGCGGCGGGGGCGGGCAGCAGACAGCCCTCGGGTGAGTCGGGGGTGTTCTCCAGACCCTCGTTGGTGCCGTAGATGCCCACCAGCATCTCGACCTTGTCGTAGTAGGGGGCCAGGTCTTGATAGTCGATGGGCCAGTCGAAGCCCAGGCCGTCTCGCGTGTGGGGCTTGAAGTCATAGGGGCCATTGCGCAGCGAGATGCGGCCCCAGTGGTTGGTGCGGCCGCCCAGCATGCGGGCGCGCCACCACTCGAAGCGCTGTTCCTCGTTGTCGGAGGCCTGCGTGTAGGGCTCGCCCGGCACCTGCCAGCCGCCGTCCACCGTCGCGTCGTAGAACCCGAAAGCCTTGTCCGGCGTGCTGGCGCCGCGCAGCGGGGCGTCGTGCGAGGTCTGGAACATCGGCGTCTCGGTGCGGAAGTCGTAGTACCTGCCGGCTTCCAGCATCAGCACCTTCACGCCTTCGAGCGCCAGCGTGTAGGCCGTCTGGCCGCCGCCAGCGCCCGAGCCGACGACGATGACGTCGTAGTCGCGCGCCAAGTTGCGCGTCGTCACAAAACCCATGCGCCCTCCTGAAGAAGTCGGCGCAGTTTGCCACCGCGGGGGAGGGCGTTTCGGGAAGTCATGGAGCGGCCGCGCGACGGCGTGCGATTACGATTCCGCGCGGCGGCGGAGATGGCGCAAGCCCCTATTGCACGGGTCCGGTCTGCTCGTGCTGGAAGCGCTTCAGACTCAGCCCGCGCGTCGTCCGAACATGATGATCCCCATCCCGAGCAGGCTGACGCCGACGCCCAGCCAATCCGTCCCGGTGGGCTTGATCTTGTCGACCACCATCAGCCAGATCACGGCCACGCCGATGTAGACGCCGCCGTAGGCCGCGTAAACGCGACCGGCGGCGGTAGGGTGCAAGGTGAGCAGCCACGCGAACAGCGCGAGGCTGCCTGCCGCCGGAATGAGCAGCCAGATCGGCTTGCCCTGCTTGAGCCAGAGGTAGGGGAGGTAGCAGCCTACGATCTCGGCGAGGGCGGTCAGCACGAACAGGGCGAGGGTGCGAAGCAGGTCCATGGGCGGATTGTGCTGTGGGGGGCGGGTCTTGCTCTGGCGCGTGCGGCAGATCGCTCCGAGCCGCCGGCCTCTGCTAACGTGCGATCGACATGCGCGCCACACCGATCCGCCTTCGACTGCTTCTCGCATTGACCGCCGCCATCTGCATGATGCCTGCATGGGCGGTGACGTCGTCGTCGTCGCCCGAAGCCGTGCGGTCGCCGCCGCCGCTGAATCTGCGACTGCCGCAATCAACGATGCGCGATGCAGGTCCGATGGTCCAGATTCCGCCATCGAAGCCTGCTGCGCTCGCCGGTCAGTCGATGCGTCTGCAGCCCGTCAGGAACATCTTCGAGTGGGGCGTCGAAGGCAGCCGCGAGGCGATCATCGCCTGCCAGAAGGGCGCCTACCCAGGCGCCGCGGTCGCGGCCTACCAGACCTGGACGCCGAAGAGCAACGCGCAGCCGGATCACTGCGACAGGTTCTGAGAATGCCCGCCCGACCCGCCTGCCGGAACTGCCGGACGCCCATCCTCGCGCTGACCGCCGCTGTCACCGGTGGCGTCTGCGTGCGCTGCGCCGGGAAGTGGCGCCACGCCACGAAGCATTCAGCGGTGCTTGCCGATCAATCGGCATGGTCCGATGCGAGCAAGCGTTCCCGGTCCTACGAGCCCGACGCGACCATCCATTACTTCGACGAGTTCTACTGGTGCGAGCGCTGCGACGCGCCGTCCGTGTTCACCGCGATCCAGCAGAAGCACGCGTACGAAGTCGAGAAGCGCTATCTCTTCCAGACCCGGAAGCTTTGCGATGGCTGCCATGCGCTGTCCAAGGCGTCGCAGCGCGCCTCCGACACCTCGGTTTGACCTTCGGCGCCGAACGATGGTGCCCCCGCTCCTCGGTGCAAGACCTGGCACCTGAAGCCAGCCGCTCGGCGTTCCTGCGAATTATTCGCAATTGCGATCAATTCTCATCTATAGTGCCGATCCGCCTGCGGACCCGGTGTGGGGACCGCTCAACGACTCAACCGGCTCCACCGACATGTCCCTCTTCAGGTTCCAGAAGCTCGGCCTCCTGCTGACCCCGCTGCTGCTGTGCGCGGGCGCCGCCCAGGCCCATTCGCCCTACCTCAAGCCCAACACCTTCACCGCGGAGGAGCAGCGCAAGCATGTGACTGTCGAAGCCTCGTTCGCCGAAGGCGACCTGCGCCCCGACGTGGCGATGAAGTCCGACACCTTCCAGGTGATCGGGCCCGACGGCAAGAAGCTGCCCCTCGCGCCGGCCGCCGTGCTGAAGGACGCCAGCTACCTGGAGGTGCCGCTGGGCGCCGGGAACGGCACCTACCTCGTGTCGTCGGGCGTGCGCAAGGGCCGCCTGGCCAAGGGCATGTTGCGCGAAGGCAAGGTGGTGTTCTCCGAACGCGCCGAAGACGCCAAGCCCGGCGACAAGCCGATCGACGTGCAGAGCATCACCCGCGCCGATGTCTACGTGACGCGCGGCCGCCCGAACGCGGTGGACTTCGACACCGAGGGCGTCGAGATCTTCCCGGTGACCAAGCCGTACGAGCTGTATGCCGGCGAGCCCGTCACCGTGCGCGTGCGCGAGAACCGCAAGCCGCTGGCCGGCGAGACGCTGACCGTCATCGCCGACGGCCAGAACTACGTGAGCCACAAGCAGCCGGAGCTGGACTTCAGCACCAACGCCGCCGGCGAGGTGAGCTTCAAGCCCAAGACCGCCGGCCTCTACCTGCTGCAGGTGCGCGTGCGTCGCGCGTCTGCCGACAACCCCGCGCTGTGGACCAGCACCACGGCCACCCTGACCATCGAAGTGCAGCCCCAGCCATGAAGACGACCCTCCAACGTTCCCTGCTCGTGAGCCTGCTGGGCCTGGCCGCGCTGCCGGTGCTGGCCGCTTCGCATTCCTCCACGACGTTCATCGCCGAGCAGGACCTCAACGGCGACGGCAAGGTGCTGCTCGCCGAGTTCAAGCTCGGCCGCGAGGTCGAGTTCGTGCGCGTCGACTTCAACGCCGACGGCCAGTTGAGCGAAGCGGAATACCTCGGCGAATTCGAAGGCCGGCTGATGCAGCGCATCGGCAAGCTCGCCGATCCCGAGAAGCGCCGCGAGGAACTCCAGCGTCAGATGCGCCAGGCGAAAGTTCGCTTCGGCGTGCTCGACAAGGACAAGAGCGGCGGCATCAGCCTGGAAGAGTTCATGGCCGCCGGTCTGAGCATGTTCAACCTGCACGACCGCAACAAGGACGGCGTCGTCGACGAGGTCGATGTGAAGATCGCCGAGGACGACAAGAAGGCGGGCAAGGAGAGCTTCGTTTCGCCTTAAGCTGGAGCGATGCAACGCATCGTTCAAGTCAAACGGCGGCCGCCGCTCGACAGCGTCATCGGTGTTCTCCTCGTCGACGCGCCGGGTCTGGTCGTCGTCTCGGCGATCTCGGGGTCGCTGGATCCGGATGGGTATTGCTTCCTGCCCAAGTCGGACCTCGTGGAGATCGAGGACGATTTCGAGCACCTCGATTTCCATGTCGCGGCGGCGTCCGTCTGGGACCGCGTCGAGCCGGACATCCCGGGGCTCGATCTCCAGGGCGGCTACTTCGAGCTGATGCAGTCGATGTCGCGGGAGCAGTCGCTCATCGCCATCTACCCGGAAGTGTCCGATCCGGACATCTGCTTCGTGGGCACCGTGCGCCGCGTGCTCTCGGACAGGATCGGATTCACCAATCTGTCCTCGAAGGGCGTCTGGGTGCCGGAGACCCAGACGATCAAGATCGGCGAGATCACCAAGATCGAACTGTCAACGCGCTATCTGAGGTCGTTGCAGGGGGTGATCGCGGGGTGGCCCCCTCTCCCGCACTGCGGGAGAGGGCGGGGGTGAGGGCCAGCGGCCGTGGCAGTCATCAATTGCCATCCAGCCGGAACGTCTCCCGCGCTTCGACCGCCGGCGCCGCATCGGCACTCTCGTCCTTCAACGCAACACCTGTCACCTGACGAGCCCGCGCTTCGTTGAGCAGCCACGCGAGCCGAGCCGCTGCGGCTTCCAGCGCCAGTCCTTCCGGCCGCACGTTGGAGATGCAGTTGCGCTCCGCGTCCACGCGGCCGGGGCGAGGCGCCCAGGTGACGTACACGCCCATGCTGTCGGGCGAACTCAGGCCCGAGCGCTTCGATGAACGCGAGCGCATGTCGCTCGATCGCCAGCGCAGACAGCCCGTCCGCCACGACCAGCGCCAGATCCGGTTGAGCCTCCACATCGAGCGCGGACAGCACGGCTGTCGACGCGTCGTCCAACCTTCGCCCAAGATCCGGCCGCTGAAGGTACTCCGCCCGATCGGCGGCAGCGCTGTGCAGATCGAGCGTCTCCAACCCCGCCTCGTTCAACGATGCCGCCAAGGCCGCGTGATCGAGCTCGAGATGCACCGCGTCCCGCGCCTGCGCATGCGCGAGCTGGAACGCCAGGTGCGCCGCCGTCGGCTGGCTGACGCCCGCGCGTCCCAGGCCGATGCGCGCCGGCGTGTGGCGGCGCAACGTGTGCCAGGGGTTGCGGATGAGGGCGTCGCTCATGACGATGGCAGCAAGGCGGCGAACGCCGGCGACATGCCGTCCACCAGATGCCCCGGCGCGCCGGGCTGGGCGATGCGCATGCGCTCGAGCCAGCGCTCGAACTCCGGCGCGGCGCGCAAGCCCAGCACCCGCCGCGCATACAGCGCGTCGTGGAACGACGTCGTCTGGTAGTTGAGCATCACGTCGTCCGATCCCGGGATGCCCATGATGAAGTTGCAGCCCGCCACGCCCAGCAGCGTGAGCAGCACGTCCATGTCGTTCTGGTCCGCCGCGGCATGGTTGGTGTAGCAGATGTCGCAGCCCATCGGCAGGCCCAGCAGCTTCGCGCAGAAGTGGTCCTCCAGTCCCGCGCGGATGATCTGCTTGCCGTCGTACAGGTACTCCGGCCCGATGAACCCGACCACCGTGTTCACCAGCAGCGGCTCGAAGTGCCGCGCCACCGCGTAGGTCCGGGCCTCGACGGTCTGCTGGTCGCAGCCATGGTGCGCGCCGGCGGACAGCGCGCTGCCCTGGCCGGTCTCGAAGTACATGACGTGACGCCCGCGTCCGCCGTCGTCGAAGACGGCGCCTCGCCCCAGCGACAACGCGGCCGCGCGAGCCTCCGCCAGCAGCTTCAGATCGACGCCGAAGCTGCGGTTGGTCGCCTCCGTGCCGCCGATGGACTGGAACACCAGATCGACCGGCGCGCCGCGCTCGATGCACTGCATCGTGTTGGTCACATGCGTGAGCACGCAGCTCTGCGTGGGGATCTCGAAACGTTCGATGACCTCCGCGAGCAGGCGCAGCAGATGCGCCACCTGGGTCACGTTGTCGGTGGCCGGGTTGATGCCGATGACCGCGTCGCCGCTGCCGTACATCAGGCCGTCCAGCACGCTGGCGGCGATGCCGCTGACGTCGTCGGTCGGGTGGTTGGGCTGCAGTCGCGTCGACAGCCGGCCCGAAAGGCCCAGCGTGTTCCGGAAGCGCGTGACGACCTCGCACTTCCTCGCGACCAGGATCAGGTCCTGGTTGCGCATGATCTTGCTCGCTGCGGCGACCATCTCCGGCGTGAGGCCGGGCGCGAGGCGCGTCAGCGTCGTCGTGTCCGCGGTGTCCGAGAGCAGCCACTCGCGAAGGTCCCCGACGGTCAGATGACTGATCGGCTGGAGGGCCGCGGCGTCGTGCGTGTCGACGATCAGGCGCGTGACCTCGTCGTCCTCGTACGGGACCACGGCCTCGTTGAGGAAGGCCTTCAGCGGCAGGTCGGCCAGGGCCATCTGAGCGGCCACGCGCTCCCGCTCGGACTCGGCGCATACGCCGGCGAGCCGGTCGCCCGAACGCTCCGGCGTGGCCTTGGCCATCAACTCACGCAAGCTGTCGAAACGGTAGCTGACGACGTCGTGCGCCATGCGGGCTCCTGTCCTGCGCGTCAGACCCGCGGCGCGGGCCGTTCAGTCTTGCCGTCGGCATGCCGCGCGAAGCGGTCCTCCTCATCGCCATGCACCGGCGCTTGATCCGGCCACGGCCAGCCGCCGAACTCGGTGCGGCGGTAGTCCTCGAACGCCTGGCGCAACTCCTGCTCGGTGTTCATGACGAAGGGGCCGTACTGCGCCACCGGTTCGCCGATCGGTCGGCCCTGCAGCATCAGCAGCTCAGCGGGTTCGTTCCCGTTGACCAGCGCCACGCTGGCCCCGGCCCGCACTTCCACGGAATTGCCGACGGCCACGGATCGACCGTCGATGGTGATCTCCTTGCCGGCGAAGAAGTACAGCTTGCGTCGCGTGCCGTCCCCCAGCGCCGCGGGCAGGGTCCATCGCGCACCGGCTTCCAGGCGCAGCGTCCACATCGCCAGATCCGAATGCAGCCGCGCCCCCCACGAGTCCGGCGGCGGCGCGAGCGGCTTGGCCACGTTCCCGCCGGCATGCCCGGGGGCGGGGAGATCGCCCGCGATGACCACCACCTCGGTGGCGCGCCCGGCCGCGTCCACGAAGGTGTGCCGGGGGATGTCCTCCGACCAGAACATCGTGAAATGCGGCGCCACCATCTTGCTGTCCGCCGGCAGGTTGAGCCAGATCTGGAACAGTTCCAGCGGGTTGGGGCGGTCGTCGTGCAGCAGCGGGAACATCTCCGCATGGACGATGCCCTTGCCGGCCGTCAGCCACTGGACGTCGCCGCCGCCGAAGCGCGCGCCGGCGCCCAGCGAGTCGGAGTGGTCGATGCGACCCTGGCGCACGATGGTCACGGTCTCGAAGCCGCGGTGCGGGTGGGCGGGGAAGCCGGGCACCTGCTGGCCGTGGTACATGCTCCAGCCGTCCTGGCGGGAGAAGTCCGAGCCCATCTTCCGGCCCGCGAGCAGCGAATCGTCCGGGCCGTAGTGGCCGTTGCCGCGCGGATAGGCGTCGTCGTGGTGGACGCAGAACAGGAAGGGATCGATCGTGTCCCAGGGCATGCCCAGGGGCTGGACGGAGAGGACAGAGAGGACGGACGAGGCGGTCTCGGTGGTGTCGGTGTCGGGCGTCATGGTGATCCGGTGGTTCCAGGTGTTCCCCGCACCCTAACCCGATCCGGCCGACCTTGCGCGACGCGAGGGCGTTCCTCAGGGCAATCCCCGTCGGTGGACGCCCTACACGAGCTTCAGCCAGTCCCGGCTGGTGGGGCCGGCGACGCGGGCGTACAACGTCCAGGGCTTCCGGCGGGCGTTTTTTTACCGTCGGCTCCACAGGGAAGACGATTTCATGAAACTACAACGGACGATCGTCAGGAATACATTGGCCCGCCTGCGCCGCTGGCTGGCCGCCGGCAATCTGCTGCTGGCGCTGATGCTGTGCCTGGCCGCCGCGTTGAGCCTGCGCAACGCCCGGGAGGGCGACGAGGACGCCGCGCGCCTGACCGCCGAGAACCTGTCCACCAGCATGAGCAGCGAGGTCGCCTCCGAACTGCGCCTCATCGACAACGCCCTGGCCACGGTGGCCGAGCGGTATGCCAAGACGGCCCGCGAAGCGGACCGCCCCGACGTGCTGTCGCAGATGGTCGCCGAGCAGCGCGTGCTGCTCAAGCATGTGAGCGCGGTGCGCGTGGTCGACGCGACCGGCGACCTGGTCAGCGACGGTGTCGGCGCCGACGGCGGGCCGACGGCGGCCATCCACCTCGGCGACCGGTCCTACTTCGAGCGCGCGAGGGCGCGCGACGCCACCGTCGTGTCCGAGCCGCTGCTCAGCCGCCTGACGGGCGTCTGGTGCATCGTGGTCGCGCGCCGGCTGATCAACGCCGACGGCGGATTCGACGGCGTGGTGCTGACGGAGGTGAGTTCGGAGCATTTCGCGGAACACTTCGCCGGGATGGCGCTCGGGCGCTCGGGCGCCATGTCGATGCGCATGAACGACAACTTCCTGCTGGTGGCCCGTCATTCCGCGTCCGAGCCCCGGGCGGTCAAGGGGCTGGGCGAGGGCACCGTCTCCGCGGCCTTGCGGGAACACATCCAGCGCAACGCGGCGCAGGGCTGGTACGTGACGTCGACGGCGCTGGACAAGGTCGAACGGATCACCGCCTACCACCGCGTGGCGGGTTATCCGTTCACCGTCCTGGCCGGCCTGAGCACCGATGAGTACCTCGGGGCCTGGCACCGGCAGGTGGCCGAGGTCTGCGTCCTGGTGGCGTTGATGATCCTGCTGGTCGGTGTCGCCTCCGTGCTGCTGTACCGGGGCCAGAAGCAGGAGCATCACGGCCGTCTCGCGGCGGACCGCACCGCGCGCGAGCAGGCGCTGATGCTGGAGAACGACCTGGTCGGCATGGTGCGTCTCAAGTCGCGCGTGATCCTCTGGGACAACAAGGCCCTGGCGCGCATCCTCGGCTACGGCCCCGGCGAGCTGCGCGGCAGGTCCATGCGCGACCTCTACCTGGACCAGGCCACCTTCGACCACATCGGCCGGGCCGGTTACGGCGCGCTGCGGGGCGGGCAACGCTTCCGCACCCAGGTGCAGATGCGCAGGAAGGACGGCGGCGTGTTGTGGATCGACCTGAGCGGCATGCTGGTGTCCGAGGAAGAGAGCCTGTGGATGCTGATGGACATCGACGCGCTCAAGCAGAGCGAGGAGAAGGCCTACGGCATGGCCTTCCGCGACGCGCTGACCGGTCTGCCGAACCGGCGCCTGTTCGAGGAGAAACTCGCCGACGCGCAGGCGACGGCGTTGCGGACGGAGGCGGGCATCGCCGTCTGCTATCTGGATCTGGACGGCTTCAAGCCGGTCAACGACCGCCACGGGCATGAGGCCGGCGACGAGGTGCTCAAGACGGTCGGCGCGCGCCTGCAGCAGACCTTGCGCGCGAACGACATCGTGGCGCGCCTGGGCGGCGATGAATTCGCGATCGTGCTGGCCGCCAGCGGCGACTCGGGCAGCGCGCGCACCGTGATCCACCGCTGCCTGTCGGAGATCGAGCGGCCGATCGAGGTCGCCGGCGGGCACCGGGTCACCGTGAGCGCGAGCATCGGCATCGTGCTGGCCCGCGGATCCTGCGACATGGCCGCGGTCATGCGCGGCGCCGACGACGCCATGTACGCGGCCAAGCGTGCCGGCAAGGGGCGCATCCAGATCGGATCGACCGTGTCGCCGGCCGCCGCGTCGTCGGTGGCCGCCCTGTCGACGCCGCCGCCGATGGCGGTGCCGCGGCCGCTGCTGGTGGCATAGGGGGCAGGAACGGTATTTGCTGCGGCCCGGAACCCGACCTCCCCGGACCGCCCCCGCAGGCGCCTGGGAAGATGCCATTTCCCCGCCCGCCCCGTTCCCCCTCATGCCCCAACAACGCTGTTCCACCGGCATCTCCGGCCTGGATGACATCCTCCAGGGCGGCCTGCCGCAAGGTCACCTCTACCTCTTCGAGGGCGAGCCGGGCACCGGCAAGACCACCCTGGGCATGCATTTCCTGCTGGCAGGACTGGCCGCGGGCGAGTCGGGGCTCTACGTCACCTTGTCCGAGACCGCCAACGAACTCAAGGAAGTTGCGAAGTCCCACGGCTGGGACCTCGATCAGGCCGGTCTGGAGGTGTTTGAGTTGGTCAGCGCGGAGCAGCTTGGCCCGGACGCAGAGCAGTCCATCATCCACCCCGCCGAGCTGGAGCTGAACCAGACCGTCCAGGGCGTGATGGCGCGGATCGAGGCGAACCGCCCCAAGCGCGTCGTCTTCGACAGCCTGTCGGAGATGCGCCTGCTCGCGCAGGACCCGCTGCGCTACCGGCGCCAGGTGCTGGCGCTCAAGCACTTCTTCGCGCACCACGACTGCACGGTGCTGATGCTGGACGACCTCAGCGCCTCCACCGGCGACATGCAGCTGCGCAGCATCGCCCACGGCGTCGTGTGGCTGCAGCAGATCGTCGGCGAGTACGGCGCCGACAAGCGCTTCCTGCGCGTGGCGAAGATGCGCGGCATCGGCTTCCGCAGCGGGGAGCACGATTTCACCCTCAAGACCGGCGGACTGGAGGTGTTCCCTCGCCTGATCGCGGCCGAGCACCACAAGACCTTCACGCCGGAGAACGTCAGCACGGGGAACGAGGCCTTCGACGCCGCGCTGGGCGGCGGCCTGGCCCGCGGCAGCAGCACGCTGTTCGTCGGACCGTCCGGGGTCGGCAAGACCACCACCGCGATCGCGTGCGTCCATGCGACCCTCCGGCGGGGCGAGAAGGCGGCGTACTACCTCTTCGACGAGGGCCTGGGCACACTGCTGCCGCGCGCGAAGGCGCTGGGCTACCCCCTGCAGGACTACATGGATGACGAGCAGTTCCTGCTCAGCGCGCTGGATCCCGCGGAAGTCACCGCCGGCGAGTTCGCCTCGCGCGTGCGGCGCTCGGTCGAGCAGGACGGCGTGCGCACGGTGGTGATCGACAGCCTCAACGCCTACCTGCAGGCGATGCCCGGCAGCAAATTCCTGATGCTGCAGATGCATGAACTGCTGACCTACCTCAACAAGCGCGGGGTGATGACCATCCTGGTGCTCGGCCAGCACGGCATCCTCGGTCAGGGGCGGCTCGACATCGACCTGAGCTATCTGAGCGACGCGGTCGTGCTGTTCCGGTACTTCGAGGCCCGCGGCAACCTGCTCAAGGCGGTGTCGGTCGCCAAGAGCCGCACCAACAAGCACGCCAACACCATCCATGAGTTCCGGCTGGGCGGGCAGGGCGTGGAGGTCGGCGTGGCGCTGACGGACTTCGAGGGCGTGGTGTCCGGCATCTCCCGGTACGCCGGTGAAATGGCGCTGCTGGGCGACGGCGACGGCGACGACGATCGGCGCAGCGCTGGATGACGAGCGCCTTCGAATCCCGTGTGATCGTCCTGGCACCGTTCGGCCGGGATGCCCGGGTGATCGCCGAGGTGGTGACGGGCCTGGCGCCGGCCCATCCCGTCCACACGCCGGAACAGCTGCTGACGGCGCTGAACGAGGGCGCAGCGGCGGCCGTCGTGACGGAGGAGGCCCTCTCCATCGCGCCCGGCAGCCCGGTGCACCTCTGGCTGAGCCGGCAGCCGCCGTGGTCGGACTTCCCCTTCGTGGTCCTGACCAGCAAGCGCACCGGCCGCCGCGCGCCCAACGCGGCCACGTCGCTGCATCTGATGGGCAACGTCATCCTGCTGGAGCGGCCGCTGAGCCCCGACACCCTGCACACCGCCGTGGAGGCCGCGGTGCGCGCCCGGGCGAGGCAGTACGCGAACCGGGCGATGCTCGCCGAACTGGCGGTCGCGCACGACGCGGTGGAGCGCCTGAACCGCGAGCTCGAGGATCGCATCGAGAGCCGCACGCGGGAGCTGTCCATGGCCAACAACCGGCTCATGAACGAGATCGCGGAGCGCGAGCGGGCGCAGGCGGCGCTGCTGCAGGTCCAGAAGATGGAGGCGATGGGGCACCTGACGGGCGGCATCGCGCACGACTTCAACAACCTGCTGCACGTGATCGGCACCAACCTGGACCTGCTGGCGCGGCTGGACTGCCCGCCGCCGGCCGGCCGGATCGTCGAGGGGGCGCGTCGGACGGTGAAGCGTGGCGCGCGCCTGACCGAGCAGCTGCTGTCCTTCGCCCGCAACCAGTCGCTGGTGCCGCAGGCCACCGACGTCCACGCGTCCGTCGACGGCATGCAGGAACTGCTGATGACCTCGGTCGGATCTCGCGTGCGGATCGACCTGGACCTCGTGCATCCGCGGCCCGTCGCGCTGATCGATCCCAACCAGCTGGAGATGGCCGTCCTCAACCTCGCGCTGAACGCGCGCGATGCGATGAAGGAGGGCGGCGCCATCGTCATCTCGACGCGGGAGGTCGAGTGCGAGCGGGAGGGGCAGGTCGTGCCCGGCCTGCGGCTCACGGTGGCGGACAACGGCGCGGGCATTCCGGCGTCGATCGTCGAGCGCGTCTTCGAGCCCTTCTTCACCACCAAGGCGATGGGCAGCGGCACCGGCCTGGGCCTGGCGCAGGTGTACGGCTTCGCCAAGCAATCGGGCGGGCACGCGGAGATCGAGAGCGCGCCGGGGCGGGGGACGCAGGTGCACCTCATCTTTCCGCTGGCCACGGAGGCGCTGGCGGCGGAAACCGAGGCCGACGGCGCCGGGCTGGCGACGCCGAGCCAGGAGATCCTGGTGGTGGAGGACGACGACGAGGTGCGCCATTCCATCGTCCAGAGCCTGGAGCTGCTGGGTCATCGGGTGACGGCGGTGGCCAACGGCGCGGAGGCGCTGATCCGGCTCGGCGAGCGCCAGCCGAGCCTGCTGATCGTGGACTACGTGATGCCGGGCATGAACGGCGGTGAGCTGATCCGCCGCGTGCAGGACGCGTGGCCGACGATCCCGATCATCCTGGCGACGGGCTATGCGGACATGGACAAGGTCGGCCAGGTGCTGGGCGCGCGGTCCATCCTGAAGAAGCCGTTCCGCGTGGATGCGCTGGCGGAGGCGGTGCACCTGGCGGTGGCCTGAGCGTCAGGGCGACGCCGTTGCGTGCACCGGGCCGAACTGGAATCAGGACGCCGGATCGAAGAAGAACACACGGAGTTCCTGCTGGCAGCGACAGGCCTTGGCGAGGCGCGCGGCCCAGTCGATGGCCGCCTCGCGCGAGGGCAGCTCCAGCACGCAGAATCCGCCGTTGAGCGCGGGGGCCCCGGGATAGCCGCCGTCGGCGACGCTGCCGTCCCCGGAGACGAGCACCGGGGGAACGCTCTCGTCGATGCCGCCGGCGAAGACATAGACGCCGGCTGCTTTCGCCTCCTCGACCACCGCGTGGGAGTCGCGGACCACCGCGTCCCATTCCCCGTCGGGGACGACCATCGCGGCGCTGGGGAAGGAGATCAGGTACTTGGCCATGGCGTGTCCTCGTTTCACACGGAGGATATCCTCTGTGCGCCCGACTCCCCGATGAGGCCCGTTTTGCACATCTCCACCGACAACTCCGACTCGACGTCGGGTGAGTGCCTGAATCCATGACGACCGGCATCACCGTGCACGGCGCCTTTGAGCGGATGGCGCGTCATCGCCACGGCGAGGGTTACGTCGCGCTGGTGCTCGCCGGCGGCTACATGGAGGCCGGCGATCGCGGCCGCCTGCGCGTCGAGGCCGGCCAGGCCGTGTTCCATGGCCAGCACGAGTCGCATCTGAACGAATTCTTCCGCGCGGGCGCCCGCGTGCTGAATCTGCCGTCGACCGGGGCCGACATCGGCCAGGCGTTCGGTCAGGTCGATGACCCCGACGCGATTGCCCGGCTCGCCGAGCGGGATCCGGACGAGGCCGCCCGATTGCTGTGCCGGACCTTCCGTGCTTCGACGGTTCGACTGGGTGACTGGCCGGATCTGCTGGCGGCGGCGCTCGCGGAGGATCCGACGCTCGGACTGGCCGAGTGGGCCGACACCATGGGCATCGCGCCGCAATCGCTCAGCCGTGGCTTTCACCGTGCCTACGGCATCAGTCCGAAACGCTACCGCCTGGAGTTGCGAACGCTGCAGGCATTGCGCCAACTGCCCGGATGGCAGGGGTCGATGGCGACGCTCGCCGCCGAGACGGGCTTCGCCGATCAGGCGCACCTGACACGCGCCGTCGTCGCCCTGACCGGGCGAACGCCGACGCGCTGGCTGGGTTAAGTCCGTTCAAGCATGGATCCGTTCGCGTGCCTAGCATCGAGGCATGCAACGACGAACCTTCCTCCATCTGCCGCTGCTCGCTTCGGTGGCATCCCTGCTCGCCGTCGAGTCCCTCGGCGCCCAGACCCGGACCAACCGCACGCGATGGCGGGTGCGGGCTTCCGAAGGCTTCGATGCGATCGCCTTCCTGGGGCCGCTGTCGGGCACGCCGCTGTACCTGGACTTCTACAGCGACGACGCCGCGGTCTTCGCGCCTCGCCTGCCGGAGGCGGTGCGCAGCGACGTGGCGCGGTTGTGGAACGAAGCGACGAAGGACGGCTTCGGCCTGCTCGGTCCCAACCTGCAGGTGCTGTTTTCCGCCAACGGGCACGACGCCACGATCGCCACGCTGCTGACCGCGCTCCGGGCGCGGCAGACGGCCATCCTGCCGGGCTACAAGGCCAGCAGCTACTGGAGCGAACAGGACTGGGCCTGGTTCGATCGCGCGGCGCCTCGCCTCGATGCGATCTTCAGCGCGATGCAGCGCGCAGGATTCGCCGCTTTCCGCAAGGCGCGGATCGGCGATGACCTGGACCGGCGCATCGCCGAAGTGGGGCGGGCGCTGGCCGGTTTCGACGTGATCTCATGGCAGGAAAAGCTGACCGGCCGCCGCTTCGAGCCGGAGATCCAGATCGTGCTGCTGCAGTTCTCCAAACCTCACGGCATCAAGGTGCAGGGTCAGACCTTCCTGCAGGCGGCCGACTACGACACCGCGACCACGGTGCGGATCGCCGCGCACGAGATGCTCCATCCGCCGATGCCGATGGACGGCCCGGCGGCGACCGCGGCGCTTGCCGCGTTCGGTCGCGATCCGCTGATCACGAGGATCGTGCGCGACCACGATCCGCGCTGGGGCTATACGACGCTGAAGGGCCTGATGGACGAGGACCTGTGCCAGGCGCTGGACCAGATGATCAGCGAGGCGCTGGGCGTGGCCCGCAACCCGGCGGACCGCTGGCGCAGGTCGGACGACGGCATCCACGTGATCGCCGCCGGACTGTATGGTCTGCTGCGCCAGGATCGCTGGGCGGAGAAGGGCGGGTCGATCGAGCGCTGGCTCGCCGATGCCGCTGCCCAAGGCCGGCTGGCGCCGGCGGTGTTCCATCCGGCGGCGGCGCGGGTGCTGGAGCGGCCGGTCGACGCGCTGTGGCCGGTACCGGCAGACGCGCCGGCGAAGGGCGCCTCGGCGCCCGGCTGATCACCGCAACAGGCCGTTCAACCGCTCCATCCGCAGCTCGCGACACGACGGTCCGAAAGAGCAAGGCACCCGCATACAACGCCTCCTGGAGCAATTGGAGGATTGAACATGCAGGCAGGTTCTGCGGCGGGCGCGGGCGAAGACCGCGTGACCGCCACCGTCCCTCGGAAGCGGAGTTACTTCTTGGCCAGCGCGGCCACGGTCCTGGCCATCGGGATCGCGGCGGCGGCGACCTGGCTCACCGCGATGAGCTTCGTCGAGGCCTACGGCATCGGCGCGACACACCTCGGTCAAGCGGCCGACCCGGCCAAGCGGGTGCCCCCGGGCATGGAGATGCTCGTGCTGGATGCCGCCGCGCTGCTGTTCGTGGCCGTGCTGGCGAGGGTGGCGTTCCGGGGATTCCGATCACCGTCGCGAGATTGAGCCACCCGTCAAGCCGCCTCCGCGGCCGCCGCGCTCATGCGGGATCCAGCTCCCGCAGCACCGCTTCGTAGACCGCCAGGTCAGCCGCGGAGAAGCAGCAGAACACGACGGACTCGATCGCCGGATGCTGCTCGATGGCACGTCGAACGCTCGCGATGGCGACGCGGCTGGCCTGCTCGATGGGATAGCCGAAGATGCCGGTGCTGATGCTCGGAAAGGCGATCGAGCGGACGCCCGCCGCGGCCGCGATCTCGATCGAGCGCGCGTAACAGGAGGCCAGCGCTTCCGGCTCGCCGGAAGCGCCGCCGCGCCAGACGGGTCCCACCGTGTGGACGATGTGCCGCGCCGGAAGCCGGTAGCCGCGGGTCAGCTTCGCGTCGCCCGTCTTGCAGCCGCCGAGCAGGCGGCATTCGTGGACCAGGTCCGGACCCGCCGCACGATGGATGGCGCCGTCGACCCCCCCGCCGCCCAGCAGGGACGAGTTGGCGGCGTTGACGATGGCGTCGACTTGCAAACGGGTGATGTCGCCTTGGAGGGCCGAAAGCTGGTTCTTCATGTCTGGTCTCCCGCCCGCGGCATCTGGCGGTGGGCTGATGCCGTGAGGCCTTGCGCAGCGAGCGTATCGCAAGACCCAGGCATCACGGCGTTCGCGACGGGACGGATGGCAATTAGCATCGCGCGTCCCGTTCAAGAGTCGACGTCTCATCCATGCCTTCGCCCGTTCCTGCCGACGACCCTTCCAGCGTGCAACCGCAGCGCATCCTCGACGTCCGCCACGCGATGGCGCTGTGCATTGGCATGGTCGTCGGCGCGGGCATCTTCAAGACCTCGCCGATGGTGGCGCAGTTCCTGGCCACGCCGGAGCAGCTCTACCTCGCCTGGGCCCTGGGCGGGGTGCTCTCCTTCATCGGCGGCCTGTGCTTCGCGGAACTCGCCGCGGCCTTCCCCGACGCCGGCGGCGACTACCACTTCCTGCGCCGCGCTTTCGGCGCGCGACTCGGCTTCCTTTTCGCGTGGTCGCGCTTTGCGGTGATCCACACGGGCTCGATGGCCTTGCTCGGTTTCGTGTTCGGGGACTACCTCGCGCAGGTCGTCGACCTCTCGCCCTGGCTCGGCGAGTCCGTCAGCGCCTGGCTCGCGGGCGGCCTGATCGTCGCGCTCACGGGGCTCAATCTGCTCGGCGTGCGGGTGGGGCTGGGCACGCAGCTCGGCCTGACGACGCTGGTCATCGGCGGGCTGTTGCTGCTCGGAATCGGCGCGGGTTGGCAACAGTGGCAAGGCCTGGCGCCGGCCGCAGCCGCCGGACCTGGTCTTGCGGGCGCAACCGCCGGGTCGACCGGTCCTGAGGTCCTCGGTACCGCGACGGTTTCCTGGGGCACCGCGATGGTGTTCGTGTTCCTCGCCTACGGCGGCTGGAGCGACGCGGCCACCTTGTCCGCCGAGATGAAGGATCCCCGCCGCGGCATCGTGCGGGCGCTGCTGCTGGGCCTGGGCACGGTGACCGCGCTCTATCTGCTCGCCAACTGGGCCTACGTGCGGGTGCTCGGTCTGGGCGGACTGGCCGCAAGCGGCGCACCGGCCGCGGAGGCCATGCGCGTGGTGTTCGGCCGCGGCGCGGAGCTCCTCATGGTCGGCGTGGTGACGCTCACGGCGTTGTCGGTGATGAACGCGATCCTGATCGCCGGCCCGCGCACGACCTACGCCGCTGCGCGCGATCTCGCGGCGGAGCTGCAGCTCGCGCGCTGGGATGCCGATCGCGGCACGCCGACCGTCGCGGTGATCGCCACCAGCGGCATGGCGCTGGCGCTGGTCGCCTTCGGCGCGGCGACGCGCGACGGGTTCTCGACGATGGTCGACTACCTGTCGCCGGTGTACTGGTGCTTCATGACGCTCAGCGGGCTGGCCGTGCTGGTGCTGCGCCGCAAGGCGCCGACGCATCTGCGGCCGTTCCGCGTGCCGCTGTACCCGGTGCTGCCGCTGCTGTTCGTCGGCTGCAGCGCCTATGTGCTGTGGTCCAGCGTGGTCTACGTCAGCTCCGGCGCGATCGTCGGCGTCGCGGTGTTGGCCGCGGGCGCGCTGCTGCTGTGGGGATACGGGCGCTTGAAGTGCGCCGGATGAATTCGATTCAGAACGCCACCACGAGCGAATCCGCGAAGCGCTCCGCGACGAACTGCCGGACCTCGGGCGACTGGCCGCGCGGACGAGAAAAAGCCCGGGAGGCGGGACTCCCAGGCTTGAAATGCTCGGAAGAGCACACGGCAAAGGTCGACGTCAGGATCGCCTAGGCGCAAGGCCTTGGCTACGACGCGATGCGCAGGTGCTTATGCATTCCCTTGGCGCTCATCCACCGCACGCGCCGGGCGCCGGCATCCCGCCTGTCACCAGGCGTCGTCCTTGTCCCGCTGATCGAGTTCGTCCGCGCTCAGACTGGCGTCGCGACGCACGGCGCGCCTGACGCTGCCGAAGATGGCGATGACCAGTGCCGCCACGAGCGCGCCCCCCAGGAGCAGGGCCTCCCAGCCCGATGTCGTTTCCATTCCTCTCCCTCAACCCGACTTCAATTTCTTGTCAGTCTAAATGTTGCCTTCCGCACATATCTACCCCGATGTGCGGGGTGCGTACGATTCGTCTGATCTACTCGGAATCCCGACAGGAGCTACCCAAGATGGGACATCGCGAACACCGCTACACGGTCACCGTGCGCTGGACCGGCAACCGCGGCACCGGCACCTCGGCCTACAAGGCCTATGGCCGCGACCATGAGATCGAGTCCGCCGGCAAGCCGACCATCCCGGGATCGTCCGACCCGGCCTTCCTGGGCGACAGGACCCGCTGGAACCCGGAGGACCTGCTGGTGGCCTCGACCAGCGCCTGTCACAAGCTCTGGTACCTCCACCTGTGCGCCGAAGCCGGCATCGCCGTGCTCGACTACGTGGACGAGGCCGAAGGCACCATGGTCGAAGGCGAGAAGGGCCGCTTCACGCGGATCGTCCTGCGGCCCGGCGTCACCGTGCGCGCCGGTGACGACGTCGAACTCGCCCGGCGCCTGCACCACGACGCGCACGAGCAGTGCTTCGTCGCGAACTCGTTGAACTTCCCGGTGCTCTGCGAGCCGGTGATCCGGACGGCGTAATCTGGACGAAGTGATCCGGACGAAGTGATCCGGGGCGGCTCGTCAAGTCCCAGACCGACGCTTCCCCGTCCGGGCTGTGGCCGCGACGGCCCGCCGCGGTCAGGATGTGGTCCTCCGAGTCTCCGGATCCGATCGCATGCGTTTGCCCGTCCTTCGAGCCGCGTTCGCGGCCCGTGCCGCCTTCGGCGCCACAACCGCCAGTGCCGCCAGTGCCGCCGCGCTGATCGCGCTCTCCGCCCACGCCGTGCCCGACGCCAGGAGCCTGGTCACCGATTCCGCCGCCATGAGCCAGCTCGTCGAAGCCGTGAGCTACGACGTGATGTCGGAAGCCGCGATCGGCGCCTGCGATGACATCGGCGCGGATGCGGTTCCCGCGATGCGCGAAGCCTGGATCGCCTGGCGGGCGCGCTATCAGATCGCGCCGATGCGCGTGGTGCTCACCCGCATGATGCAGCGGCGCGGTGCCGATGCGCCCTGGGACAAGCTCGTCGAGCCTATGCGCCAGCGCGTGCTGAGCGACCCTCAGGCCTGCGCCACGCTCGCGCGCGAGTGGCAGGGCGGCGGCAAGGACGTCGCCGCGCGTTATCCGCAGGCGGGCGCCGTGGCGCGCGCGATCGTGCAGGCCAACCTCGTCATGCCGATCACGCCGCTGCCCGTCGCCGCCGAGCCCGCGCGGGGCCAGGTCTTGCTGCCCAGCCAGGTCATCGCCCTGACCGAGCAGCGCGGCAACTGGCTCGTGATTTCCGAGGAGGCGGCCCGCCGCAAGCTCGGCGTGGTCTATGTGAAAGGCCGCGTGGCCCGTGACATGCGCCGTCCGGAGAACTTCCACCTCCAGCAGGAGCAGGGCGACCGGATCGGAGGACAGCTCATCCACCTGAAGTTCAACGCCGAACCCTGGGTGGGCCGGGAGATCGTGCTGCGCGGCGTGGTCACCTCGCTGAACCGGCTGTCGATGGACCTGGCCGACGCGGCGCTGGTCAACGATGCGTCGGGCCTGACGCCGTCGCCGCTGGCGCAGACCCCGCTGGCCCGCAAGGCAGTGGCGCTGCGGCGCGTGTCGACCGCGCCGGGCAAGGGCCTGGCCGACAAGGACCTGGCCGCCGTCGTGATCCACGGCCAGGCCAACAACCTCAACGGCACGCGCTGGGAGGAGGACGTGCGCTTCCTGCTGCGCGACGGCAGCGTCTACGGCCGCACCGAGATGCCGCCGGACCAGCTCGACGTCGCCGCCTCGCGCCGGCTGGAGCCGCAGCGCTGGGGCCGCTGGCGCAGCGCCGGCAAGGGCTACGCGATGCAGGCACAGGATGACGACGGCCGCACGTCGGGCGACTGGAGGCCCGAGCAGCACGAGGCGGTGCGCCCGTGGCCGGCGGATGCGCGGCTGGAGGGCAGCTTCAGCCGGCGCAGCGTCACCGGCAGCATGATCACCGGCGGCACCTCGGCCACGCGCGGCATCCGCTTCACGAAGGACGGGCGGTTCGAGCGCAGCTTCAGCGCGATCTCCAGCACCGGCAGCCTGCAGGCGATCACGGGCACGGTGATCGCGGGCTCGTCGCACGGCGACGGCAAGGGCAGCAGCAGCACGGGCAGCAGCACCGTCAGCACGGGGCTGGGGGACGTCGGCGTCAGCAGCGGCACGCGCACCAAGGATGATGGCGCCAGCCGCCGCGGCCGTTATCAGCTGAGCGGTTATGCGATCACGCTCGAGTACGACGACGGCCACACCGAGCGGCTGCTCAGCTTCCCGGTCGACGGCGACAACCGGTCGGTCTATCTCGGCACGGGGAGCTACGACCGCGACAAGTGAGGCGGTCGTCGACCTGCGCTGGCCGCCCTGACGCCCAGTGCCTGCCGCGCTTCGATCCCCGGCGCGGGGCTCACTGCATCCGCAGACGCCGCGCGGCTTCCTCGTCGACGGCGTCGTCGATCTCGCGGATCACTTCGCCGAGGTCGACCGGACCGGTCGCGTGCTTGAAGCGACCCGTCAGCGGCGTATCGGGCGTGAGGTTGCCGCTTTCGTACAGGGCCCAGATCTCGTGTCCGTAGTCGGTGCTGAGCAGGTCCGGGGCGAAACCGCCGAAGAAGTCGCGCAGGTTGTTGACGTCGCGCAGCAGCATGCGCTTGGCGTGGTTGTTGCCCGCGGCGTCGACCGCCTGCGGCAGGTCGATGATCACGGGGCCGTCGGCGGCCAGCAGGATGTTGAACTCGGACAGGTCGCCGTGCACCACGCCGGCGCCGAGCATGCGCACGACTTCGACCAGCAGACGCTGGTGGTGGAGGCGGGCTTCCTCGGCCGTGAACATCGAGTCGTTCAGGCGCGGTGCCGCGTCGCCGTTCTCGTCGACGACCAGCTCCATCAGCAGCACGCCGTCCATGAAGTTGTAGGGCCGCGGCACGCGCACGCCGGCGCCGGCCAGGCGGTAGAGCGCATCGACCTCGGCGTTCTGCCAGGCGGCTTCCTGCGCCTGTCGCCCGAACTTCGTGCCCTTGGCCATGGCGCGCGCCTGCCGGCTGTTCTTGGTCTTGCGGTTCTCGGTGTAGTCGACGGCCTGGCGGAAGCTGCGATGCGTGGCCTCCTTGTAGACCTTGGCGCAGCGGGTCTCGTCGCCGCAGCGCACCACGTAGACCAGCGCTTCCTTGCCGCTCATCAGCTGCCGCACGACGGTGTCGATCAGGCCTTCCTCGATCAGGGATTGGAGACGCGGAGGTGCTTTCATGGATGCCTTGGGCAGTGTGCTCATCGAGCGCCGTTCGGGGCGGCTGGATGGGCGGGAACCAGAGGGGCGACGAACTCCCAGACCGCCGTCAGGTTCTCGGCGGCGAGTGCCTTCATGTCGTCCGACAGCGGCGCGGCCAGGGTTTCGGTCTGGGCTGCGGTCCAGAAGCGCTGCGCGGCGCGGGAGGCCTGTTCCCAGACCTCGGGACGGGCGCCTATCGGGCCGACCTTGGGCTCGATCGGGCGAAGATCCGGATCCACGCCGCCGCCGATGGAAGCGTATCGCATGGGCAGGATGTCGTAGGCGGGCGCGATGCCCTGGTATTCCCCGCGCTCGTCGATGAGCAGCGAGAGGTTCTCGAAGTGCCGATCGCCGTTGCCGATCAGTTCGCTGAAGGCGGCCATCGTATGGACGTGTCGGGCGTCCTCGGCGGACAGGTACTTCGCTGCCACGCAGCGCGCGGCGAACTCCGACCAGCTGTCGCGCTTGCCGAAGAATTCGTCGTCGACGGCGCCCGCGGAGAGCATGCCCACGCGGCCGTTGAGTCCCACGCGATCGAAGCGCTGGACTTCCAGGAACACGTAGTCGCCAGCCGCCAGCAACTGCGTGCGGGCGGCGGGCACGCCCACCTCGGCCAGCGATCGAAGCGCCAGGTGCTCGAGCGGCAACAGCTCCGCCATCCGGCTGCCCAGCTTGGCGAACTTGACGATCACGTGGCCGGCGTCCTCGGTGAGCCAGAGGAACTTGGGCTGCTCGCCGCCGACACTGGAGCCGTAGGCCGAGCCCTTCAGGGCGGTCGCCATCGCCAAGTAGGCGAGCGGCTTTTCGGTGACCGGAGTCGCCCTGGCCTTGCGGAGTTCCAGCTCCATTTGCAGAGAGGTATTGCCGAACACGAGGTTGCCCGGGAGGTTGAGGCCTCGCGAGAACAGATAGACGATGCGGTGCTCGTCGCTCCAGTCGCGCAGACTCTGCGGGAAGCCTTGTGTTCGAGCCAGGTCCTGGGCGAGTTGCTTGCCCAGAAAGCCCGACGGGGAGGCGAAATTGATGTACGGCGGTAGCCCTTCGTAGAGCGTGACGCGTCCGTTGTCCCCGGCCAAGCGCTCCAAGGTCGCTCCGCCGCTGAGGAACTCCAATTCCGCAAACGGAACGACGGAGCCGGATGCCAGCAGTCGGCTGACACGCTGCCTGGACGCCAGCCTCTGCGGCAGTTGGCGGAGTAGGGCGTACTTGGGCGTTCGGACGCCGCGAATACGAAAACTGGTAATAGGAAGAATGCCTGAACGAATAGTTCGAGACAATGTTGGCTGGCTCACTCCCAAACGGGCGATGAGGTCACTTCCGACACGCGGTCCCTCTCTCAGCGCACGCGCCAGCGCCTGTACGAGATCGTTCTCGGAAATGTCGCCTGATCCGGCCAATCTGAATCTTCCATGAATAGTTCAGAGAATTCTACATGAATGCTTCAAGGCTTGCCGGGCTCGCGCGTTGGGCGCGCATCGCAGCCATCCGCACGCCCGTCGTCGGCTTGCTGCTGCTCGCCATCCGCAACTACGTGCTGCACCAGAGCGCCAACCAGGCGGGGAGCATGGCGTTCTCGATGGTGCTGTCGATGTTCCCGCTCTTGCTGCTGTTATCGGCCGGGGCGGCGTACATCGGATCGCCCGGGGATGCGGCCGCGCTCGCGGGTCGGATCGTCGAGTACGCGCCACCGCTGGTGCGCAGCGCGCTCCAACCGGTGGTCAACCAGGTGCTGGCGCAGCGCAGCCAGGCGCTCCTGGCGATCGGCCTGTTCGTCACCTTGTGGACGGCGTCGTCCGGCATGCAGGCGGTGCGCACCGCGCTGAACCGCGCCTACGCCGTCGAACGCGGCCTGCCGTTCTGGCGGGCGCGCCTCAAGGTCACGCTGTTCACGCTGATCGTGGGCGGCGCCATCCTCGCCATCTTCAGCTCGGTCATCGTCATGCCCTACGTCTGGGAAGCGCTGGAGCGCGGCGTGGGCGCGGGTCGCGAGACGCTGTGGCTTCGCAACAGCGTGCGCTACGGCGTCGCCTTCCCGGTGCTGGTGGTGCTGTATGCGCTGCTCTACGGCTGGCTGCCCGACGTCCGGACGAAGTTGCGCACGGTGCTGCCCGGCGCGGTCGTCGGCGCGGCGCTCTGGGTCGCGGCGGCGGCGACGCTCTCGTACACCCTGCGCAGTGCGGGCAAGCTGGCGCTGCTCTACGGCAGCTTCGCCGGCGTGGTCGCCACGCTGGTGTTCCTCTACATCAGCGCGACAACGCTGATCTATGGGGCGGAGGTGAATGCCGTGATCCGGGAGCGATTGAAGGCGGGTGACGAGTCGGAGCCGCCCGTTTGATCGGATGGCGATGACGACACCGTGATCCGGCGGTCGTCGCCGCACGTAGAACGAGGCATTGACCTTTCCGCAATGACCTCGTCCCTTCTTCATCTGATGCTGATTTTCGAGTCCCGGCTGGCGATCGCGGTGGGGAGATCCCATTGAACCTGCGCCTTGCACTCAAGGCTGCGGCCCAGTTCGCGGTGTTCCAGGCCGCATGGTTCGCTTGCGTGTTGGGCGCGGCTCACGGTCGTCCGGGGTGGGGCGTGGCGGCCGTTGGTGCTGTCGTCGCGTTGAACTGGGCGTGGAGCGATGCGCGCATGGTGGAGGTGCGGATGACCCTGCTGGCGATTCTGCTGGGCGCGGCGTGGGACACCTGGATGCTGCGTTCGGGCGTGCTGAGCTACGCGTCCCCCGGGCCGATGCCCACGTTCGCCCCAATATGGATCCTTGCACTCTGGGCCCTGTTCGCGACCCTGTTGCGCGGTCCGCTGGCGTGGCTGCACGGGCGGCCTCTTCTGGCCAGCCTGATGGGCGCGGTCGGCGGGCCGCTGTCCTACCTCGCGGCGGTTCGACTCGGCGCGGGGGCTTTTCCAGACGCTAGCCGAGCCATGCTCGTCCTCGCCCTCGGATGGGCGGTGATGACACCCGCACTGACGGAAGCCGCGCGATTTCTGAACATGGAGCGACGACCGGGCAGGGCGCTCCAGCGTCGGCTTGGGATGGCCACCGCGCACTTGCGGGCGTTCCTTCGTGCTTCCTCCGCCGCTGGCCCGCAAGTGGGAGATGGCGAGAGAGGCAAGCAAGAGAAGAGATGACACCGGCCGGATGCAAGGCGGCGTGCGCGTTTGTCGATGACGCGTGGACGCCGAGGTTCTGACCCGGCTCGCGGCGAAGGGCACGCTGCTGAGCTCAAGCGCGGACTTCGGATGACGGTGCACATCGGCGTGGACATGGCTTCAGGGCTCCGCACTCCGTGCCACGACGTCCGTTCAGAACCTAAATATTGTTCCCGGATCTGCGGCCGCGTCCCTAGGCACACCCATCATTCCTTCCATTGTTTTCTGGCACTTCATCTCCTAGAGTTTGTTCTCAAACTGACGCATTCCTACATCTTGTTCGTTGGCTGGCGATGCTGGGAGGTCGGAGGAATGTATGGAGAAGACGCCCCCCGGTAGGCACATCGGCGGAGTTACGGACCGTCCCGACTTTGACCTCGGCTCCTGGCCTACACCTGACGTCGGTGCCTTGGACCGCGACAAGCGCAAGGCCTATCTTGATAGGAAGAAGGCCGTCGAGATGTGCGTTGCTGGCAGCTCGAACGCAGCGATCAAGCGTGCCTGCGGAATCGGACTGAAGCAGGCCACGCGGCTGATCAAAGAGCGCTGCATGCTGATCCATGCCGATGGGCGAATTTTCGGGTTTCGGGCGCTCGTAAAGAGCTTGCGAATCAATCCGTACACCCGAACTAAGCCAGTCGCCATTGATGCCTTCGGGCGCGGCGGCGCCGGCGCTATGAGCGCGCTTCTCAGCCTCGACCCAGAGTTCAAGAAGAAGCTTGACCGGAAGATCCTTACCGGGATGGCGAAAGGAGAGCTGACCGAGGTCAAGCGTTCTCGAGTTTCTCTATGGCGGTGGTTCCTGGACGAGCTTCGTGCACGGAAGTATGAGATTCGCCGCGAATGGCCATTCAGCAGCGAGCAACCCGGCGGCTACGCTGCCTTGAACCGTTACGCGGACTCGGTTCTCAAAGACAACCCTCGTCGGTTGGCACAGGATGCAGGCGGCGAGTCAGCCGTGAGGAAGTTGCGCGCGGGTGACGGCGTCGATCGGCCAACGATGCGCCCGTTCCAAAGAGTGGAGATGGATGGACATAAGTTGGACGGCCGGTTCTGCGTTCTCTTGCCTGACCGGGACGGCTGGGTGGCACGCATCATCCATAGGCTGTGGGTCACAGTGCTCATAGAAACCTATTCGCGCGCGGTGCTTGGGTACTTCCTCAGCCTAGGGCGCGAGGTGCCAAAAGACGATGTGCTACGAGCCATCAAGTCCGCTTTGACGCGCTGGGTGCCCCGCCCCGTCACCTTCAGCGACACAGCCATGGCGGATGGGGCGGGCTTACCTTCGGTGCTGGGAGATCGCTTCGTTGGCCTCTGCTGGGAGGAGACCAGCGTGGACGGTGCCTTGGCTGAGACTTGCAGAAGCGTGAAGGAGCAGCTTGCCCTCGTCGTTGGCTCCGACCTGCTGGAGCCGGCAAACAGCTTTTCGGTTCGCCGAAGTCTTGACGATCGGCCGTTCATCGAGACTTTCTTTAGGACGCTGGGCGACCGCGGCCTACAACGACTCTCGAACTCAACGGGCGCATCTCCGCAGGCGCGGAAAGTTGTAGCGCCGGATGCCGTGGCGGTCGCCAGTCAGTTCCAGTATGAGTATTTGGAAGAACTCCTACAGAGCCTAATCTGCAATTACAACGCGACGCCGCACTCCTCGCTGGGCTATCGGTCACCGCTTCAGATGTTGAGCTATCTCGATGATCGCGGAACGCTGCCCCAACGGAGAGCTGATCCGAACCTTGTACAAGGGTTATTGACGTACCGAAAGCTCTGCCCTGTTCATGGTGGGGCGGGCGAGGGGAGACCGCCCTATGTCAACTTCGCGAACGCTCGTTACGGCGGTCCGACGATCAGGGATCGCGAGGACCTTGTTGGGAAAATGGTTTGGATGAGCAATCATCTCGAAGATGATGCTCGCGTGGCTCGCTGCACGCTCACGTCCGGTGAGCTGGTCGGAGTTTTGAGGGCGGCCCCACCGTGGGACAAACTCCCTCACAGTCTGGCGGTCCGTAGACAAATAAAGGCGCTTGAAAAGAGCAAGCGACTCAAAAGCCTCGGGTGCGATGCAATTCGCGCGTTCTTGCAGTTTGTAGAGACCCAGCCCAACAAGAAGCTTCCGGTTCATCCCGCTTATTTGGCGGTGCGACGCGTCCTTGCGCAAGAGGCCCAGAACTTCGAGGGAGACCGAGCCGCAGATCGTGCACTCCGAACGCTGACTGGGCTTGCACCAGAGACGGCGACGCAACTGGACGAAGAGGCGAAAAAATCGTCCGAAAGCTCGTTGCCACCGCCGCAGCCACCATCATCTCCGTCTAGGAAGACACCTTCGGACTCAGCGACTCGACCAAGCGTTAGCCGACGTCCGCTTCCGGCGCGTCGGCTCGCGGAGAACTGAGCGATGAGGCGTCTTCCCAAGCACATTGACCGCAAGCATCCACTGGTGACCGGTCAATATGCCATCTTCACCCCTGCCGTTGATGCGTTTGTCGAAAAGCTTGGAGATTGGATAGATGGGAAGGTCACCGGCGGGTACATCTACGGTCCCTCAAGAGTCGGGAAGACTCGAGCAATCAGGTTTTATCTAGGGAGCGTGCTGGCGGAGCGCTTTGGGGGGCCCGTCCCCTTGCACGTGTGGAGTCGACCATTTGTGCAGAAGAGTGCCGCCGAGATTTATATGAGCATGCTGGACGGGTTCAAGCACGCGTACGGCGGAAAGCGGGCTTCACCCAACGAACGCTTGGCTATTCTAAAAGAATTCTTCATTGCTTCAGCTGGGAGTTGCCGGACTAACTCTGCCTACTTGATAGTCGATGAAGCCCAAGGGCTGACTACACAGGAATGGTTATGGCTCCTCGCCGTTCAAAACACTTTGGACTCAGAGGGCTATGCACTCTCGGTGTTCTCAGTGGCCTCTCATCAAATGGCCTATGAGTTCAATCTCCTGGCTAGGACCGGTAATCCGCATGTGGGCGCGCGATTCCTCGTAGATCACTGGACTTTTCCAGGGGTGCAGTCAATCGAGGAGCTGGAATATATCCTCAACGGCTACGACGAGGATAGTCAATGGCCGCGCGAGAATGGTAAAAGCTATCTTGCATATTTCGCGCCGGACGCGTTCGAACAGGGGAAGCGTCTGGCGCATTGCGCGGCAAACTTGTGGGAGTGCTTGGTGGCACTGTTGCCAGCGGGAGCTGTAATTGATTGGAACTTCCCGATGAAGCACATCGCGCTTGCAGCAGAGGACGCGCTCTTTCGACTCGCTTCTGGAGAAGATTGGAGTGAAGTGACGTCTCAGGAGAGTTGGATCGATGCACTGACGAAGCATCGATTTGCCGATCATATGCGGGCGGTAAGTGTCGATCTTTAGCTTTAGGACGCGACGTTGTCCCGCACAATTCAAAGCGTTGATCTGGGCGAAGCTCAGCAAAGCCGTGTGAAATATACATGGTGGCCCGGAACAATACAGCCCTACTCGTCACTTTGGGTGATTACATTGCGCTTTGCATTGCTAAATCGGCCCAAGTATGAGGCCCTGCATGCGGATCTTCTTGGGGTAAATCAGGAGAATCGAAATCCACGATGCATTCTCAGGTTTCGAAGCGATGTTAGATGGCCGCAGCACAGTTCGGTCGACCTGCGTGGGTTTGCCAGAATGTTGCAGGAGCCAATTACAGCCTTCCGGTGGTGTAATGAGAGAGAGTTCCCCATTGGCTTCCGTTACTGCCTAAAGCCTGGAACTTGGCTTTGTCCGGACTGCATTGGAGAGGGTTTCCACACAACCCTTTTTTCCGCGTCTTTTCTTACGCGATGCCCGTATCACGCAGCACCGCTACTCAACCACTGTCCGAAGTGTGGCTGGTTTCTCGCAGATCGAGCGAAGCTCATGACCGGCAGTTTGCTCAGTATCTGCCGATGCAATAACGAATGGATGAGTATGAGCAACGCGCGCCAGCCCGTGCGCATCCCTGCTCGAGACTCCACGCTACGGTCCGTCATCCGCTGGATGAAATCGTCAAGTCGACGTTTCTGGACTTACCATCACGGGCCAGCACAAGTCTTCGGAGAGTCGCATACGCTGGAGTCTCACATCTATCGATGGGGAAGGGAGCTTGGAGAGTGGTGGCCGTATTGGGCGAGTGTTGATGTACCAGCGCCGGATGATCCGTCGTTTATCCCTTGCATCGAACGCTCTGGAATCAAGCTTTCTGGCCTCGATGCATTGCCCCGCACGCCCCGTTGGGCGCGCCCGCCCAAGAGAGAGTGGAACGATCCCAAACCGTCTAACCACCAAAGTATTTACAAATCCATCCGGCGCTACCTCGTGAAACACGTCCTCGGATGCCGCGTCGCGTTGATGGTGTGGATCGGAAAGAATCAACTAGCGGTTGATTTCAGGGAACGACTCGCTGCGGACCCTTATATTAAGCAAGCATGGTTCATCCTGCGCTGGATGCAGTGCTCCGCAGTTGGTTCAGCGGGCGCTAAGCGATGGTTCAAGGCAGTGCTAGGTCACCCGCATGATTGCTTTTCGTCAGACGAGCCTGTAAAACACTGGGCATGGCCTACACGAAGGACCATTCACTTCAGCCGTGGCGGAATATGCTCCGATTGGATTGCCGACTGGCTCAATGCCAACGAAGCTCTCGTGGACTGGCCGACTGACGAACTTTTCGAGCATTGCTCGACTAATGAAGGTTTTCTGTTCGCACTGTTTGGGTTGTCGAGCCCTTTACGATGGTGGGCCTGGCTCGACGAGCGCGGAAAGCTCGCTTTTGGTGCGCGCCGTCGGCGTATTACGGGATGGACGCCGGCTCACCGGACCGTCAAGAGCAACGGCGAGAAATACAGATTGCGTTGCGAGGAGAAGTTGCACCGACTCCGTCTGGCCATGGGCGCTCAGGTGATCCGAATGCACGATGACGGAACGTGGAAGAGCGAACCACGCCGTACGTTCGCACCGGACGCCGATCTCCGCAGGGCGCGGCTTAACGCGGGCCTTGGTATAAAATCATGGTTCGGCACTGCGCGGGACCCTTCGCCTACAACCAATCCAGATCAGCCGTGGCTATTGCGAAGCCTAGATTTTCCGGTTTGTGTCAACGCGGAAAATACGGTGGCCGGAGTACGAAAGTTAAAGGCCGCAGTTCGAGCATACGTTGCATATTTCGGAAAACCTGAGGCTCGGATTGAAAGGGGAGGGGTCTCGTCCGAAGCCATATAAGGAATCATGTGTTGGTTTTGAGGGTTGGCCATAATTCCTGAAAATTCGCAGAATGTGTTCTATGTGTCTGATTTTTCAAGTGTTTTTAAAGGGGATTGCAACGCCTTCGATGTCGCGCTGCATAGGCCCTCGCGTTCCAAGTTCTTGGCCCGTAGCTTGCGATGTAGCGAATCCCTCACCGCACTCGGCTTGAAGGCAGCCGAGTCGCTACAACGGAGCAGCTTCTTTGACACGTCGGTCTCCACCGCCACAGCTTCAGCGCTAACCAGGCGCCGCGTGCCCCGCTCTACAAGTTCCACACCCGGTTGGCCGACCATCGAGACCACCAGGATCGCCCCGAGCATGCGCCAGGGCAACTTGTCGAGGTTGTTGACCAGCATCGCTCCCAAGCGAGCGATGGCACTGTCATTACGGAAATACCAGAGGTAGGCGTGCTCGCCCTGGGGCGGCGTCGCCTCGGTGGAACGGGCGGTCGTCGTGCGCGAGGCGCGGTTCGGCTTGCTCATGCGGAAAATGCTACGGAGCCTGCAAACCGGGCCGGAGGCCTGTTTTCCGGATTTAGCGGCACGAGCAGCGCCGCTCGCGATACTGCTGCTTCCAATCCCCTTTGCGCCGAACCGCGGAGGAAGCTCAAGGGGCGTCAGCGATCTTCGCCGCGTGGCGTAGCAGCGCAAGGATCAGCCTGGCGCACGAGTCGCGGAACTCATCATGTAGCGCGGGGTCCAGGAGCGGGGTCAGTGCCCGGGCCGAATTACTTTCATGCTGGACGCTGAAAGCTTTTCCGTCCGCGTGGGCGATCGTGCCGTGGCGGAGCTCCATGAGGAGGTCTCGCAGAGCCTGGAACTTGGCCAGATCGATGTGATGCGGGAAAGCCTCCCGCTCAAGCGCGTCAAGTTCCACCGCCATCTGCTTGTTCGAAGCGACTGCGGCGCCATCCTCGTAGCCGACCGTATAAAGCTGCCCGAAGTAGACGATCGCCAGCCGGATTAGGTGCCGCGCCGCGCTCTGCGCTTCGGTTGAGTGCAGAGCCTCACTTGCCGGAACGCCCTGGAGCCGCTGCGCCAGATCGAGACAGTCCCGGCAGTCCGTGAGCGCCGTGGCCCACAGGAGTGCACGTCCCATCAAGGGTTTCGCCACTTCTGCCCCTTCGTTGGAGTGCGAGGTGTCTCTTCGGATGCGTTCTGAGTGTTCAGCGCGGCGGCGAGGCCCGAATCCGCATTGACCGCCGCTGGTTGCGGGCGTGGTCCGAGGCCAAGCCCCGCGCCGGCGGCCTCCTTGGCCAAACGGGCTTGCAACAATCGCTTGTGCGCGAGATCGGTGCCGTAGACGTAGACGCTTGCCTGCTCGACCATGAAGCGGTTCAACTCCCTCAGCAACACCACGTCCCCTTTCTTGACGACGCGGCGGGCCGTTTCGCGGGAGTTGAACGCCAGGAAGGCCCGGTCCGGGGCCACTGGTAGGTACAGCAGGAAGTTGTCATTGAGCGCGCCGAACAGCGTCAGCGGCCGGTCACCAATGAGGAGCCGCTCCGAGGTGCCAGTGAACCGCCTTGTCACCCAAGAAGCCTCGAAGATCGTCCGGTTGAGCGCCGAGGTCTGGATAAGCGTGGGCAGCGAGCGCGTGCCGAAATCCTGGAGCAGGTCTGGGGAGTTCTTTTCCACATAGCGCCTGAGGCTTGCCTCGGGCCGCGGACCGCGCGCCTCCAGGAAGTCGTCGGGCCCGGTGTCGAGCTCGTCGCCCAGGGCCTCGATGCCACGAGCGCGCACATGCGCAACCGCGCCCGGACCGCGTAGGGCCAGCGACACCAGAAAGAGCGTCCACGCGTACTGCTGTTGCTCGGTGAGGCGGTTGAGCTGATCGTCCAAGATTGCTCGATGAACCTGCGACGCGGGTTCGTCGACGTGCAGCGTCATGAACTCTCGCTCAAGAATCTGGCTCGGTTCCCCACGCGCGCGGCCGATGGCATAGAGGTCGCGCTCCTTCGCAACAGACCTCGCCTTGTAGCGTTTTTCGGAGATGTCGCCCCGCAGCCATCGCATGGCGGACAGGCGTCCGTCTGCGTTGCCCTCCCAGCGGCTCAAAAGGAATCGCGGGATGAAGTGATGCTCGTTGTGCGTTCCCATGTGCAAGGGCAGCCGGCGTGTCAGTCGCAGATGTGGATGCCGGTGTGGCGCAGCATGTCGGTGGATCTCATCGCATGCAGGCCTTGCATGGTGGACAAGCGTTTGGACGCCGGTGTGATCAGCTTGGCGACGCGACGGATTTCGGCATCCCGCAAGCCAAAGACCGTGCCGGCGAAGCGAGGGGCATCACCGTCGAGGGCATCAACGATTGCGTTCATCGCGCCCTGCAGGTCCGGGCTCAGCCGGGTCACGTTCAGGTCGTCAAACGCGAAGCCCAGAAAGACAAGGCGTTCGGCCTCCGAGATGATCTTCTTGGCCCGATCGAAGCCCTCGGAGTGCTGGTCCCCGCGGTGCTCTGGAATCACCCGGATCTGCGACGCGGCTTTGGTTACCAGACGCTGACGATGCTGCTCGTCAGCCGAGGAGATACCGGAGTCGCGCAATCCGCCCAGCCCATAGGGAACGAAGTTCTGCGATTGGGGGTTAAGGCTACCCAGGCTGCCATACACGTGGACGATCGGGAACTGCGCTGTCGCTGTCCACGCTTCGTCATCGGTCAGCTTGTACGTGTGCCGCAGGAAGCTCCACAGTGCCAGTTCCAAAGAGCGGTCATAGTTGAAGGTGACGAACGAGACCTTGTTGCTGCCCAGGTGCTCGCGAGGACAACGGATGGCATTGAACACGGCTGCGTACCAATCGTCGTCGTTGGCGTCGTCAAACAACCGATGAACTACCTCGTAGCCAAGCAAGACCTTGGCGATGGCAATTCGGCCGATCTCCGCGAACTCCATGCGATTCGCGAGGAACGCGTCAATGGACGGGGCCTTGGATTCGATGAAGGCCTGGAAAAACTCCGTCGTCGAAGGTTCAACGGCGATAGGTTTTGGTCGATCAAGAAACTTCACATCGTGCAGGTACGTCGCTGGCACTTTCATGATGTCCTGGCGCAGCTTGACGCCGAGGGGAAAGCCATAGGGGTAGCTAGCGCCGGCGCCTAGAACGAACACGGTGTTTTTGTGAATCAAGGCCTCTCTCCTCCCTTGCGTTCCTATTCTGCTGCATGCGGTACACGCGGTGGCGGTCGGAGTCGCACGTGCTCAGGCG
Source organism: Mitsuaria sp. CC2 (assembly GCF_048957715.1). Taxonomy (NCBI): domain Bacteria; kingdom Pseudomonadati; phylum Pseudomonadota; class Betaproteobacteria; order Burkholderiales; family Sphaerotilaceae; genus Roseateles; species Mitsuaria sp. CC2. Next base: position 42,094 of record NZ_JARVXN010000043.1, read on the forward strand.
ACCGCTGGCGGTTCGCGGGTCAGCTTGATGCAGGCGCGGAGTTTGGGCTGGCGCCCCCGATGCGCGACAGCACGTCCTTCATCAACTGGTCGTGCGCCAGCGCGGAGGCCCCGGCAGCTGCCAGTTGTCGTTCCAGCTCTAGGTTGCGCTGACCCAGTTCCGTCGCGCGCGCCAGCAAGCTCTGGTATTGACTGCTTGCCTGCGCCGCCTGGGCGCGAAGGTCTTCCACGGCCTGCGTCTGGATGGCCAGACGCTGCGCGGCAGGTTTGAGTTCACGGAGCAGGTCGTCGAGCTGGCGTTTCTCGGCCCGCGCGCCCGTCAACTGAGCCAATGCGTCCGCCTTCTCCTGCAAGGCGCTACGCAGTTCGGTGTGCTTTGCACTCAGCGATTCGGAGGACGCGCGCAGCTCCCCTTGCAGGTACTGCAACTGCTGCTCGTGCTGGCGCGCCTCGCGATCACGTTGGTCGCGCGATGACTGACGGAAGTGGTCCAGCGCCTCCCGGGCGTGGTTGTGCTTCTCCTCCAGCGAAGCGATGTGCACCTGGGCCGCCTTCAGTTGCTCCTGGAGACCGGTGACCTGGGCACCGAGTTGAGCCGTTTGCTCAGCGCGTTCCACACGGGCGGCCACCAGATCCGCCTCCAGTTCCTGCCTACGCGCTCGCTCACCGGCAAGCTCGCCCGCTAGGCGCTCGACCTCCAGGCGCGCGGTGCGTGCGTCGGCCTGAGACCGGTCCAGCGCCTCACTGATGCGCTTCAGTTGGGCCGCGTGTCCGGACTGGAGGGTGTCCAGCCGCTCCTTTGCCTCGTACTCCAGCCGTGCCGCCAAGTTGGCAACAAACGCCTGCAGTTCCTCGCTGACCGACACCTGCGGGGAGTTGACGCCGCCCTCGTCGGCCTCGATTTCCTTGAGGTGCCGGTAGATGGTTGCCTTCGAGCCAGTGTTGCCCAGTTCGATTCGAATCGCGTCGATCGACGGGTGTTTGCCGGCTTTCATCAGCCCCATCCTTGCTCGTTGTACCTCTGCCTTGCTCACACCTGGTCGTGCCATGTCCGCCCTCAATTTCGTATGTGATACGTAATGTGTATGGTACGTAATACATTACGAGCTTTCAAGCCTCGAATTGCGCGGAGAACTAAGATTGGTTAATGTCTGGTTATTCAACCTGATCGCAGGAATGCGTCGTGGACCCCCATCCTAAGGGGCCAAAACCGTCTGGAACCCTGGTTCCCCGCGCAAAGTCCGCTGAAATCCGCCTTACCCTACGAACGAACGATTTCCGGCAAACAAGCAGACGCAACGCGCCATCCGTCGCCGCTCGCGTCGATCCAAGGAGGAGAAGATGACCGTTCCGTCCACCTCGGCCGCAGCTGCGACGGCCCCAGCGGCCGCAACTGCGACCCCGCCGGCGCCAGCGTCAACAAGCCCCGCAACCCTTCTCACGGGTCACACCCTGCCCAGCGGATGGACGCTTGTGCAGCAGCTCTCCAAGTCACCCGGCGGCTCAGGCTCCAACTTCTGTGTCGGCTACATCGCAGAACGAAACGGCCAGAAGGCCTTCGTGAAGGCGCTGGACTTCGTCGACGCACTGGCCGCGTCGGATCCCGTGGCAGAGCTGACCAAGCTGACGTCTCTCGCCACTTTTGAGCGGGAGGCCATGGAGTTGTGCGAAGCGAACAAGCTGTCGCGGCTGATCCGGCTGATCTCGCATGAGTATGTGAACCTCGACCCGACCAACAATCCGATGAACCGGGTGTACTGCCTGATCATGGAGATCGGTGCGGGTGATCTGCGCAAGCAGTTGTCCCACCTGGGCGTGTTCTCCTGCAGCGCCGTCTTCTCGATCCTGGCGGACGTGGCATTGGGCATGAGTCAGTTGCACAGGCACGGTGTGTCGCACCAGGACGTCAAACCGTCCAACGTCATCTCCATGACCGACATGGCGGTACCCAAGGACTCGGTGTTCAAGGTGGGCGATTTGGGTCGAGTCGTTCGCAAGGACCGCAGCGGCCCCTACGACGCGATGGCGTGGCCCGGCGACGGGCAATACGCCCCGCCGGAGCGCTGGTATGGCCATGTGCCGTCTCAATGGACCGACGCACGCGAGGCCTCCGACGCCTATATGCTGGGCAGTCTCGTGTTCTTCCTGTTCACCGCGACCCCGCTGCAGGCGATCGTTGCGAACCGGCTGCCGCCCCTGATGCACCCAGGCACGTGGGCGGGTGGTTACAACGAACCGCTGATCCTGGTCCTGCGTTCGCTGCAGCTGAACATCATCTCGGACGACCTGGTTCCAAAGGTGCCGGCCTCGCTGAAGGACTCGCTGGCCGCCATCGTCAAGGAGCTGATCGAGCCGGATCCCGCCAAACGGGGAGACAAGCGCGCACGCGCCCAAACCGGCAAACCGGTTGGACTTGAGCGCTTCGTCCCCAGATTCCGACAACTGGCCACCCAGGCCGGCATCCTTGAACGAGTCAAAGCAACGCCGTGAAGTCGTCTCTCCCCAAAAGGCGGTTGATCCCGCGCTGGCGCCCGACGTCGCTGACGCTGGACACCAGCGAGGTCGCGTCGACGCTCAATCTTCAGTCGAAGCCCCTGCGCTTTGACCATGAACGGTTCGAGCAGTCGGTCGCGGCGTGGCGCGCCAACCCGACAGCCGGGCACCTGGGCGACGTCATCTCGTTCGCTGCCGATACCGAGCTTCACCACAGAATCGCGACCCTCGTGCGGGAGGCCCAGGCAAAGGGCTTGGCGGTGTCGCCAGTCCATCGCGAACTCTTCCGTGGCGTATCCGAGGAGTTTGATCGACCGGACGATTTCACGACCGAAGGTCAACTCGATTTCCAAAGCCGAGTGGCGCAGTTGCGCCGGGAGCTGCTCATCGCGCCAGAAAACCTGCTGGCGCTGCTGGACTTGGCGCAGTTGCAACTCGCCGCGGGCAAGGTCGAGGCAGCGGAACGACTGCTGATCACCGCGATGGGGTTGGCGCCAAATGGCCGCATCGTATTGCGCACCGCAGCGCGCTTCTACGTGCATCGGGGCGAATTTGACCGGGCGCACCGCATCATCACGCGTCACCCCGGTACTCGCAAAGATCCTTGGCTGATGGCCAGCGAGATTGCGCTCGCAGACGCGGCTGGCTCGCCGTCCACGATGGCTACGCCAGCTGCGCGTTTGATCAAGGAGGCTCATCTGCACCCGCGGCACTTGGCCGAAATGGCCGGAGCTTTGGTGAACACCGAGTTGGCGGCTGGCCGCCTCAAAGAAGCACGGCAGCTGCTGCGCAAGGCGCTGCTCAATCCCACCGACAACATCGTGGCTCAGGCGGTGACCGACGCTTCGAAGATGGGCATCGACCTGGATGAGCCTACCGTCACCATGGCGGTGAAGCGGTCGTCGGAAGCGCAGCTCTTGCAGGCGTGGTCAGGCCATGACGCAGTGGCATCCGAGGCCCACGCGATGCGGTGGCATTCCGAGGAGCCTTTCTCCAGCCGTCCAATCCAGTTCCTGACGATGCTCTACTCGTTGCAGGCAGAGTACGGCAAAGCGGTCCAGTGGGTTCGCCGGGGCCTGATCGCGGATCCCAGCGATGAGGGCCTATTCGTAAATCTGGCGTTCGCCAAGGCCGCTTTGGGAGAAACCGACCAGGCGGAGGTTGCCGTGCGACGTGTCAAGGATGCGTCCCTGGCGCCATACCTGAAGGCAACCGAAGGACTCATTGCGCTCAAGCGCGGTGACTTCGCCAAGGCCGAGACTCTGTACCGCGAAGCCGAGCAATCTTTCGACAAGCTCGGGCGGCCGGACTTGGCAGCGCTGACGGTCGTCTACCACGCCAAGTTCTCGGTCGAATCCGAGGCGCCGGATCGCGCACGCATTCTTGCTGAAGCCCAGGCCAAGTTCGCCAAGGCGCCAACAGCCGAGGGCGCCCTGTTGATGTCCAGCCTGTTGCCTTCAGCCCTAGAGACGCCGCCCGTCGATGAGCCGAAGCGCCGGCTGAAGCAATGGGTCTTCGATTCGGCGACCAACACTCTGACCGAGCGTCCTGGCATCACGGCCAAGGGAGCGCCGGCGATCGTTGTGGCTGATCGCAAGGGGCCGCCTCCCCGAAGCTGAATGACTTATGCCGATCCCGTCGAAGGGGTGTCGGGCGCCGGGACGATGCGTGTGACCTTGGCGCCCTGGAACGCCCGCTGAACTTGCGCAGCGGCTCCGTTCAAGGCCTCTTGGGCCGTGCGCGCTGGCGTGATGAACTGAAGTTCTACCGAGCACGTCGCGCCGGCTCCGACCAGCGTGTCAAAGCATCCAGCGTCGTCCAGCCGCTGCATCAGCGACTCCATCACGGGGTCATGCTCGGCCAGTTCCACCTGCAGCGTGAACTCGAACTCAAGTTCAGCCACCGCCTTCGCAGCCAGGTCCGCCGCCAAATGCGCGTGGCTCACGGTGCCGCGGCCAGCTCCACCTCGCCGGCGGCCAGTTCATCGTGCGTTGGGGGTGCGACTGCCTCGCCGTCGCGCCGCAACTCAGCCCGGCTTCGTTCAAGCAGGCCGCGCTTGGCAGGGTCGGCATTGATGCGACGTCGAGCTTCCAGGATGGCGCCCCTGTGCTCGGGCCGTCGCTGGGCCCAGTCCGCAAGAAGCGCACCATGCCGTTGCGGGTAAACCACCCACCACTCGACGATCGTCGACGCGTCGTTCAGGTCCAGCAGCATGCGAGCCCTTTGAAGTTGGAGCCCTACTATACTGTATGCAAATACAGTATTCATCATGTTGGTTCGGGCACTTCGACTTCGGCGCCAAGGGATCCGGCTTCCTATAGAAGAGCTGCGGGCGGAAGTTCCGCTTGCGGGCCATCTTCTGATGCGGGAAAGCGCATATCAAGGCCGCGACGGACGCGGTAAGCAGGTCTGCCTGCTGATGCCTCCCTCAGGCAGTGCCGTCCCGATCGTCGAGCTGTTCTCGGCGCGGCTCCTGCGCATCGAATCACGTGGCCTCCTGATTGGAGGCCATGAAGAGTTCTGGAACAGGAAGCAGAAGACCTCGCATGTGCAAGTGCTGTGGGCCTGGCCCATGCCTCCGGAGATCAAGGAGGAAGCACCACCGTCCACGGTAAGCAGCCCGGAAGTGCGTCGTCTCCTTGAGGCATTGGACGCCATGGCTTGATACCTTGCAGTCTTGCGATCAAGCTGCGCCCGGCCCGCTGCCCAGTGCTGGGTTCTCGACGATGCTGCGATCGTTGAGCCAGAACTGGATCGCCCAGTTGATCGTGATGGACATGCGCCGCTCGCCATCGATAACCCAGTGGATGGACTCCCCGTTGAACATCAGGTGTCCCTGACCAGGTTCGATCAGTTCGTCGTACTGGTCTCGAGCGGTCATAAAGTTCAGCATGATCCCTTTACGGATCTCGAAATATCGCTCCGCGTTCATCTCGGAGAAGTGGACGGTGACGTTGGTGAACTGGCGCCCGTTCTAGCGCTGGGCATCAACCGCACTTTCCGCGGCCCACATGAGAGCGGACGCCTATTTCGCATGGGATGAACGACGCCTGGTCCGTCCCGATCCAGCCGATCTTGGCCGTAGCGCTCGGGATCCGCCGTTCAACCGCAGCAGCAGCTCTCCGCTGGGGCCGGCCTTCGGCGGCTCGATCAGGATGCCGGCCTCTAGCTTCTTGCCGGACACATCCAAGAGGGTGACGAACTTGCCGGCCTCGCTGCTGTCGAGCCAGACTTCGTTGATCTGCCGCGACGACCATTGGCCCGTCGGCGATGCCCAGGCCGGAATCATGGCGACGAGTCCTCGTATGCGGGAGGCTTCGATGGACTTGATCGCGTCGGCCAAATCGGTCTCCCAGGCGATGCACAGGGTGTGGCTGATCGCCCAATCTAGGTTGCCGGTATCGACCTGTTCTACGGTCAACAAGTACCAGGGGGCGTGCAGCGGCATCTCGACGACCCGCCAGTGCTTGCCACCCGGGACGTTGAGGCCTGCGGGCATCTGAAACTCGTACTGCGGAAGCGAAAGAAACATCAGTCTGATGCCGCAAACAACTAGGGTTGGTCGGCGCGATTGTTGACATGCGGACAATTGTTCGCGGCCCCCGTCCATATCCAAATTTTTGATACGGCGCGGGCTCGGATACGGTGCGAGGCTGAGAGCGATCCATGGCCAAAACTCTGCACAGCCGACACAACGAGATATTTCTGGAAAAGCTGCGCAAGCTTCGGGAGTCCCGCGGCTTGCGCCAGGCTGACCTCGCGCTTCTGATCGGCCGAAGCCAAGGCGCGGTGAGCTACGTCGAGAGCGGTCAAACTCGCTTGGACATCATCGGCCTGCGAGATTGGTTGGAAGCACTGGACTATGGCTTCATGCGCTTCCTCAAGGAACTCGACGCAGACTTGCGCCGACTGGATGCGCTGAGGATGCGTCCCAAGACGGGGAAGTCGCGCAAGCGTGCGGCGCGGACGGCTCGAACACAGCTCAGCCAACTGCTTCTTGCTGGGCCCGCGAGCGACGAATGAATCGCCCCAGCCATCGACCCGCACGACGATCGGACAAGGCCTGGGGATGACTACTCCGGACGAGAGGCGCCGCAACCTTCTGTGGGGGCGTGAGATGCTGAAGGAGTTCAGCGTGGACCCCAGCTTGACGGCGGACTGGCGCGCAGCTGCCGGCGAGCTGCTGGCCAGTTATCCGTCGCTGGACTTCCTGCGGCACTTTGACGCCACCGAGCCAAGCGAGCTCGATCCCTACGCCGGCGTACTCTTTCAGGTGCGAATGCTCTTCAGCCGTGTCCTGGCCAGTCCCAGCAGCTCCGAGCAACGCGCATACAGCCTTCGGGTCGTGCTCCGACACTTTCCATAACCGGTCTGCGGCTACAGGAGGCTGGGAAACTGATGACGCTGAATTCGCTCGTCAAGACGTTTGACAAACGCTTCGAGCGTGGTTCCGCAGGCATGCGTCCATAGGGCCAGCTCGAACACGTCGACGCGCCGACGCCCGGACTCGCAACGGCTGACGATGTCCTGGCCGATCTGCATGCGCTCCGCCAACTCCATCTGGCTGAGGCCGGCCTCAGCCCTGAGGGCGTTCAGCTCCTCAAGGAACAACTGGTACTTCTCACTGTGGAGCGGGCTTCTCATCCTGTTGCGGCGGCGACTGCAACAGCACAGGATCAGAGGGAAGAGAAATTATGGGAAAACGCCATAATTCAAACGGCGTTGTCCTGTGATCCGACACCAAACTTCGCCATCGACTCGCATGGTGGACCGCTTCGCGCTCTCGCGTCGGCGAGCTCCAGGTAACGTGCGACTTGGCGACTTAAAGCCGATCTCGGCCCCGAATCGGATAATCCATGCGGGACCTATCGCAAGCCCATGAGTTGGTGGGCTAAGCGCTCTACGCGCGGGTAGTCCGTTCAGCAAGTGCCCCGCACGGGGCACCCTTGAAATTCCTGAGGCTGACGAGACCACAAAGATGGATGAGGACTTCTGGGCCGAAGTGGATGTCGAGGCTGTCGAACCGGACCAGTTCCGGGCCGTGTTGGTATTGGGATTGAGAACGCGCTTGGGCGATGACAACGATGTGATCCGCATCCCTCTTACGGGCGAGCACCCCACTGCGGACGAGGCGCGCGCTGCCGCCCGCGCCGCCATCGCAGCAATGGGGCAAGGCGGTCAGTAGGTCAACACGGCAACGCATCACTCACGAAGGCACCAAAGCACGATGACGCTCCTACACCAAGGATGCATTTACTGTGGCCAGGATGGACCGTTCAACGCCGAGCATGCGATCCCGGCTGGCTTGGGCGCGGGTGACGAGTTCGTGCTCGAAGATTTGGTGTGCAAGGCGTGCAACGACTTCTTCTCGCGAGACCTGGAGGTCCGAGTGCTGCGTCGCGGCGATATCGGTCTTGGACGCCTGGCGCTGCAGCCGCACGGGCGGTCTAGGGGAAGCAAGACGCGCGCGCCGACCTTTGAGATGTCCTCCGCCAAGCTGTTGACCGAGGATGGGCGCGCGCTGGAAATCGCGCTTGGGACGGGTCTGGCGCCAGAGATCCTGCCGCAGCTCACCCTTCGCGGCCGTGAGTTGGAGGGCAACGGAAGCGATCGCGCCAAGGTGGGCGTGTTCTTGCAGCGTCTGGACCGGGTGTTGGGCGAGCGCATCGAGCTCGTGCTCAAGCGCCTGGATTCTGAAAAGTCGCTCACCTTTGAGGATCTGCGCTGGAACGGCGGCGCCTATGAGCACGTCGGCGCGCGGACTGAAGGCAAGCCAGGCAAGGACGCGATCTGGATGGAATCACCGCAGCCCGACACAGGCAGCCTTCCGAGGGCTCTTGAGCGACAGAACGGCTCCATCGTTTTTCAAGTCAAGGAGCGCGATGTGAGTGCGGCGGCGACGTTGGCGACGCTCCTCCGTCGCAACTTGCCCACGCTCCAGCAGTCCCTGTCGTCCGTGGCGCGAGAGACTGACATCCAGCAGCCGCAGATCAGGGTCACGGGCCACTCGCCACTGGAGGAAGACGTGGCCCGGTTGATCGCCAAGATCGGCTTCAATCTCCTCGCCCTGGAACAAGGCGCGGAATTCTGCCGACACCCGCGGTTCGACGTCGTTCGCTCGGCCGTTCGCACGGGCAGCCCTGAACTTCTCATGTCGGAGTGGAGGGAGACCGAAGGCCTGTTGCCAATGCTGCGGCGAATCTTCGCTCAGCGGCACTGGATGATGCTGGCGCCCATGCCCAACCCAGGGACGCAGGGACATGGGCTTGCCTTCGGCTGTAGCTTTTATGGTGGGGCTTCCCGGATCGTTCTACTCACTGAAGACCTGCCGGCGCAGAACTTAGACTTTCACGTCTTCTACGCGGTCGACTACCAGACGCACAGCGTCGCCCGATACGACCTTCGCCAAGTCGTGCAGATGATGCAGCAGCCAATGCAAGGCGATAACACGGTTGCTTCTTCATGAACGCCAACGTCCAGCACTACATCGATGCCGCCGATCGTGAGAACACGACACGCAGCTACGCGTCGGCGCTTCGGCACTTCGAAGTGGAGTGGAAGGGGCTGCTCCCAGCGACGATCGATACCGTCGCCAGGTACCTGGCGGAACACGCCACCGTCTACAAGATCAGCACCTTGAGGCTGCATCTGGCTGCGTTGGCGCGGTGGCACGCTGACAACGGCTTTGCGGATCCGACCAGATCGCCGCTCGTGCTCAAAGTGCTCCGAGGAATCCGGGCTAAACACGCTGCTCCGCAGCGTCAAGCACGGCCTCTTCAACTCGACGTCTTGGAGAAGGCATGCGAATGGCTGTTGCAAGCGCAAGTCGCAGCGGTCGAGAGTGGTCGCCGTGCTGAAGCGCTGCGCCGCGCGCGCGATCGATCCCTGCTGCTGCTCGGGTTCTGGCGAGCGTTCCGGTCGGACGAGCTTGCGCGGATGCGCATCGAGGAAGTCCAAGCCCTGCGCGGTCAAGGGCTAACGTGCAGGCCAGGACGAACGAAGACTTCAGACGAGGAAGACGATCGAGCATTCCGTTGTCCGGCGCTGTCGCGGCTATGTCCCGTCGACGCCTACCTGGACTGGCTCGAACTCAGCGGCAGAACCACCGGGCCTGTCTTCCCAGGTATCGACAGGTGGGGAAACATTGCTCATGAGCAGATGACCAGCCAGGCGGTGCTCCCGCTGTTGCGACGGATCCTCAAGGATGCGCAGGTTCAAGAAGCCGACACCTATTCCAGCCATTCGCTGCGCCGCGGCTTCGCAGGCTGGGCGAGCGCCAACGGGTGGGACTTGAAGGAACTCATGGAGCATGTGGGGTGGCGCGACGTAGGTTCAGCCATGCGCTATATCGATGTTCCGCAAGACTCGGTGAAGGCCAAGATTGAACGCGCTCTGGCCACCAGCGACGGTAGACCGACCAAAGCCTCGCGCTGAGGCAAGGTGCCACTTAAGGGTCCAGCACTGGCGCCCAGCGCCCGTGCAATCCTCTCGGATGTGACCAGTCGCGAGACCTGCTCACGAACAGGGCGCGGCAATCGGGGGCGCGCGATGGCCCCGCCGTTAGCGGTTTGCATCAGCCATGCTGCGATCAGCGATCGACCCTGCGTCGCAAAGCAGCTTTTGAAGGTGCTCGTTGCTTTCGAAGCTCTCTCCGTAGATTTTGTATACGTCCTCGGTGCCAGAGGGGCGCATTGCGACCCAGCCGCGGCGCGAAGTCAGCTTGACGCCGCCGATTGGCTGATCATTGCCCTGCGCTCGCGTTTGCACTTGCGTGATCTCATCGCCGACGAGCATCAGCCGCTGAAAGTCCTCGGCTTTCGCGTTGGACAGCCGAGCTCGCTGATGGCGAGTAGCGGGAGCGTCGATGCGATCTGACCAGGTCGACCCTAGCGTGGCACTCAACGTGCGGTAGTACAGCCCAGGATCCGCCCCGGCACGCGCGGTGATCTCCGCGGCGAGCAGACCCGCCACGATTCCGTCCTTCTCCGTTGTCCACACCGAACCGTCGCGCCTTAGGAACGACGCTCCGGCGCTCTCTTCACATGCCATCGCCAGTTCGCGGTCATAGAGACCCTGGGCGAACCATTTGAAACCCACCGGCGTCTCCAGGATGCGGCGATCCCTGGCCTGCGCGACTCGGTCGATCATGGACGTGGTCACCACGGTCTTTCCCACCGCCGCCGCCATGGGCCATTGGGGTCGGTGCATCAGCAGATAATCCGTCGCGACGCTGAGAAAATGGTTGGGCGGCAGCAGACCGCTGCTCGGACATACGACGCCATGCCGGTCATGATCGGTGTCGCAGGCAAACGCGACGTCGAACAAGGAACACTGACGCGTGAGCGCCTGCATGGCGAATGCGGAAGACGGATCCATGCGGATCTGGCCGTCCCAGTCCAGCGGCATGAACGAAAACGTAGGGTCGATGTTGGCGTTGACCACGGTCAACGGGAGGCGATAACGGTCGGCGATCGCTTCCCAATACATGACGCCGGCGCCACCCATCGGGTCGACCCCGATGCGAAGCCCCGAATCTCGAATCGCTTGCAGATCGATGACGTGGCTCAGCGCCACCACGTAGCGCTGCAGAAAGTCGTAGGGACGCGCGGCGCCAGAGGCCAAGGGCCTGGTGACTTCAATGCGTCTTACGCGCTTGCAGTGCTCCGCAAGATGCTGGTTGGCCAACTCCTCGATCACCGAGGCGGCGTGGCTGTCGGCCGGCCCTCCGTGGGGAAGGTTGTACTTGAACCCGCCGTCCCGCGGTGGGTTGTGGGAGGGCGTCACGATGATGCCGTCGGCCAGCGGACCGGGTGCGTGCATCCGGTTGAAGTCGAGGATGGCGAGGGAAACAGCGGGCGTTGGCGTGAACTGGCCTGACGGCGCCACACGGACATCTACGCCGTTGGCCGCGAGGACCTCCAGGGCACTCGTACGCGCCGGCAGGGACAACGCATGCGTGTCGATGCCAAGGAAGAGTGGGCCTGTCGTCCCCGCCCTCTTTCGATAGTCACAGATGGCCTGCGTGATCGCCCAGATGTGCCGCTCATTGAAAGAGCCATCCAAGGACGAGCCGCGGTGCCCGGAGGTGCCGAACCGCACGCGTTGCTGTGGCTCTTCGGAGTTGGGGATCAGTGAGAAATAGGCGCCCCGAAGGGCGCTCACATCGATGAGGTCCTCCTCGCGCGCTGGCTCGCCGGCCCGAGGGGAAATGCGTGTCGTCATCAGAGTTCCTTGGTCCGATCGTGAGGAGCTGGGACCTCGAACGATCGGAAGTTGTCAGTCTTGTAATCCAGCGGTCAGTGTTTGGCGGGGCTGCCAGTTCCACAGTTCGACCCTTCTCGGCAATCGACGGGCACAGGGTGGTGGAAATGGGGCGAGCCAAGCAGATCGATCGGCACCGGCCTCACTGGGGCATCGTCCTGGTGACGCTGGCGCTCTTCCTGTGGGGATGTACGACGCCAGGGGTTCCGACTCACCTCGAAAGCCAGGGTTGGCGTCTTGCGACGCTTTGGGCGGTGCGCCCCGCGGCAGAGTTCAAGGTGCCGGCTGCGTCGCTGGATTGCCGCCGACCCGAAGACACGACCGCGCCCTATGCCCTGGCCAGCTACCGGAGCAACCATCGGGGCTGGATCCTGCTGCTGCCGGCGGAAACGACCCGACCGACATCAGACCCTCGGTTCGTTTTCGTCAAGCCAGGGTCCTGCGAAGCACCGATCGAAGATCTCGCTCAAGGCGAGTCAACGCCATTGCAGGTCGAGCGCACGGACGAGCGGGGTTCAACCAGATGAAGCGGGAGTTGAAGCGGGAATGGGTGTGCCGCAATTTGGGCAGAACTTGCCTTCCGTGCCGAGCGGTTCGGCGCACTTGCCACAAGCCATCGGGCGCAGCGAAAAACCGCACTGGGTACAGAAGCGGCCTGCAGCGTTATTGCTCACGCCGCAGCGCATGCAGGCGATGGTTTGTTCGTTGGAGCGCGCCGCTGGCAGCTGCGACGGTTCAGACCATCCCGGATTCCGACTCCCATGAGAGTCGTACCTCGGGTCGCCGAGACTGCGATGCCCGCCGTGGTGATCACTTCGTCCGTGGCCACCGCTGTGGTGACCGCTGAACAGGCGGCGAAGAATGGACATGGTCGCTCCGATACATCGTGGTTGGCGGGCTGGGGGCCAGGTGGCTGCCCAGTGCGTCGCCATGATGAGTTGCCGCTGCGGGCAAGCCGCTGACGGCGCGATTACGGTGTTGTCAGGAATGCTTAGCGCTCGCCGCGTTGCCGATCGTTCTCACTATCAAACGGCCAGGAGCCACACATGACGGGTCAAGTGAATTGGGTCGAGATCGCCTCCCACGTGATGGACTTGGCGATCGCCTATGCGCTCGCCTTGCCAATCGGCTGGGACCGGGAGCGCAAGGAGCGCAGCGCCGGCATACGCACCTTCCCTCTCGTGGCCATCGCCAGTTGTGGCTTCGTCCTGGTGGCCATCCGCGTGCTGGGCATCGAGTCGATCGGTCAGGCTCGCATCCTGGAGGGTCTCATCACCGGCGTCGGCTTCATCGGAGGTGGAGCGATCCTGAAGCACTCTGCAGGCGCTTCGGGAACTGCGACTGCGGCAAGCCTTTGGGCGACCGGCGCGGTCGGGGGCGCGGTGGGATACGGTCTGTACGACATCGCCGTGATCCTCAGCCTGGTGACCTACGCAACGCTGCGCTGGATGGCACCGCTGAAGGAGGTTGCCCGCACGGAAGATGAAGGCCAGCCCGCTGGTGCTCAAGGTGCGCCTGTGGCGGACAGAGCCACCCTCAGAAGCTGACAGTTTTGTAATCAAGACGCACGGTTTGCTGGAAGGTGCCGACTCCTAAAGTTCACTCCGCGATGAACGTCATGTCGCCTCCGTCGGAGGTCACGTTCACGAATAAGGAGTACAGAAAGTGAAGGTTTCCGTGTCGATCCTCTCCGCCATTGCCGCTGTGATGCTGACCGCTGGCGCCCAAGCTGCAACCCAGTCGGAACTCATGATGAACGGCCGATCGCCTCACGGCGTGCCCGTCGCCGCCGTGAAGGCCGCCAAGGTGGTCAACGTCAAGCACGGCGGTTTTGTCAACGTCGACTGCGGCGAGATCGTCGAGTTCCGCGACGGTGCCAAGACCTTCACGTGGAAGTTCGACTCGGCGCAACATCGCGCCGTGAACCTGCCCGTTATCGCACCGGAAGGCTTCGCTAACGCGAACTTCACGGTCTACGTCAGCCGCAACGAGTCCGAAGGCAGCTGAGTCCCATCGGGCTGTGCCCGATTGCCCACTCGTGTCCCCTAAAGGCTAGACCGACGGTTCCGCTGAACCGTCGGCTTCTACTAGACTGCGCCCCATGCGTCGCTGGCTCTCCATCTTCTTGCTGGTCCTGATGCCCTTCCAGTTCACCTGGGGTGCAGCGGCGGCCTATTGCGAGCACGAGAGTTCGAGCGAAGCTAGCCACTTCGGCCATCACGTGCATTCGCACGCCGACGCCGGTCAGCTGGCCCAAGGCAAGAAGCCTCTGTCTGGCGACAAGACCAAGCAGGGGAAAGTCGGCTTGGACAACGACTGCGGAACGTGCCATCTCAGTGCTGCCAAGCCGGTCTCAGGCAGCAGCATGGCGCTCGCAGATCTCAGCGCGCACGTCATGCGCGGACTGAGCGAGCAAGTCTTCTCGACCCGCGCTCCGGACCATCCGGAACGCCCCAATTGGCGCATCGCCTGATTCGGCGATCGCGGCGGGTTCTTTCCTGTTCCTCCTCTAGCGGCTTGAGCCGCGCTGCCTTCGTCGAATCCTTCGAGTTGTTTCCACAACCCTGGAGTTTTTGATGCGCAGATTGCTTGTGCCGCTTGCTTGTGCGGCACTCTTCCAAGTTCAAGCCCTCGCCCAAGCTGGCGAAACCCGTCCCGCAACCCCTGAAGCCGCGGCCTCTGCCGCTGGCTCCTCGGCCGGTATTGTCTATCCTCAATCTGGACTAACGCTCGATGCGGCCGTGCAAACGGCGTTGCGTCAGAACCCGCTTCTGCGCTCGTTCGGATACGAGCTCGAGTCCAACGACGGCGCGATTCGTCAGGCGGGCCTGATCCCGAATCCCACGCTCGGCCTGAGCACTGAGGACACCCGCAAGGCCACGCGTACGACGCAGGTCACGCTCAGCCAGACCATCGAGCTGGGAGGCAAGCGATCCGCTCGCGTCGAGCTGGCTCAGCGCACCCGCGATGTCGCAGCGCTGGAGTTGGAGACGCAGCGTGCTGAAACTCGCGCCGGCGCCATCCAGGCCTTCTTCGACGTGCTGATCGCGCAGGAACGCGTGAAAGTCGCCGAAGAGTCTCTGCGCATCGCCACCAACGGCGCGGACGCCGTGGGTCGTCGCGTGACCGCGGGCAAGGTGTCGCCTACCGAAGAGACCCGGGCTCGTGTTGCGCAATCCACCGCGCGGATCGAGCAACGCCTGGCGCAGGCGGACCTGACCGCAGCCCTGAAAGCGCTGAGCGCGGTGATGGGGGTGCCACAGGGGTCGATCTCGCTGGTCGACGGAAGCCCTGACGCGCTGCCGGCACTGCCTGGTGCTGAGACCCTTGGGGACCGCATCCAGGGCTCTCCGATCCTGCGTCGTGCGCAAATGGAGGTTCAGCGCGCGGAAGCCGCCTTCAATCTGGAACGTGCTCGCGGCATCCCCGATGTGACGGTCGGCCTTGGCGCGCAACGCGCGCCCGACATCGGCCGCACGCAGCCGTTGATCAGCGTCTCGATCCCAATTCCGCTGTTTGACCGCAATCAGGGCGCTCAGTTCCAGGCGCTGCGCAAGCGCGACGCGGCGCAGGCGATGGCTCAAGCGGAGGAGCAGCGTCTGCGTTCCGAGGTGCTGCAGGCTGTCGACCAGCTCGACGCGCGCACCGACGAGATCGAGGCACTGCGTCGCGATGTGCTCCCCGGGGCCCAGACCGCCTACGAGGCCGCGCGCCGCGGCTTCGAACTGGGCAAGTTCGGCTTCCTGGATGTGCTGGATGCGCAGCGCACCTTCTTGCAGGCGCGCGGGCAGTACTTCACCGCGCTCTCTCAAGCCCACCGCCTCTCCGCGGAGATCGATCGCCGGCTCGGTAGCGCCGACGCTCGTCCCTGAACAACGATCCATCAACGAGTTTCCAAATGACCTCCAAGAACGAACTCAAGGAACGCCTGCGCAGCGGCGCCGGCAAGAAGCAGGCGATCGCCATTGCCGTGGTGCTGGCGCTTGGCGCCGCGGCTGCCGTCGGGCTGATGACCACGGGCGGGAAGTCCGGCGGCGAAGAGTCGCACGCACACGAAGAAGCCAAGGGCCATGGCGACGGCGAACATCACGGGGAAGCCAAAGCCGGAGGCGAAAAGGGCCACGACGACGCCAAGGGGCATGGGGACGGCGAACACCACGAAGAAGCCAAGAAGGGCAGCCGTGGCGGTGAGCTCATCTCCAAGGGCAACGTGACAGTCGAGGCGCTGCTGTCCGAAGATCAAGGTACTCCGCGCCTCAAGATCTGGGTGTCTCAGGCAGGCAAGGAAGTCGCGCCGGGTCAGCTGCAGGTGACTGCGCAGATCAAGCGTCCGGGCGGCGAGGAGCAGAAGCTGACGTTCGCGGCTCAGAAGAACGCGCTTGTCAGCGCCCAACCTGTTGAAGAGCCGCATGTCTTTGAGGGTGTCATTCAGGTCGTGGTGGGCGGTCAGACCCAGTCGTTCCCGTTCTCGCCCAGCGAAGGCGTGATCGCGTTGACCGCTGAGCAGCAGAAGTCTTCAGGCATCGTGGTCGAGGCCACCAAGGCAGCTTCGCTGGCAGCCAGCTATCAGTTGCCGGGCGAGGTCAAGTTCAACGAGGACACCACCGCGCACGTGGTGCCGCGCGTGGCTGGTGTTGTCGAATCCGTGCCGGTGGCGCTGGGCCAGATGGTTCGCAAGGGCCAGGTGCTGGCCGTGGTGAACAGCACGTCGATCTCCGACCAGCGCGCCGACTTGCAAAGTGCGCAGAAGCGCCTGCAATTGGCAAAGATCACGTACGAGCGTGAGAAGAGCCTGTACGAGGCGAAGATCTCGCCGCAGCAGGATGTTCAGATCGCCGAGCAAGCCATGCGCGAGGCGGAGATTGCGGTGTCGAATGCCCGGCAGAAGCTCCAGGCCGTCGGCGCCACGCTGGATAGCGGTGCCCTCAATCGGTATGAGCTGCGTGCGCCGTTCGACGGCACGATCGTCGAGAAGCACATCGCGTTGGGCGAGCAGGTGCGCGAGGACGCCAATGTCTTCACCGTTGCTGATCTGCGCACCGTGTGGGCCCAGATCAATGTCCCTGCCAAGGACCTGCCGCTGGTGCGCGTCGGCGACAACGTCGTCGTGCGCGCGGCGGCGTTCGAGCAGTCCGCGATCGGCAAGGTCGCCTACGTCGGCTCCCTCATCGGCGAATCGACCCGCACGGCCCAGGCTCGCGTCACCCTGGAGAACCCAAAAACCGCGTGGCGGCCGGGCCTGTTCGTCAACGTCGAGATGAAGAGCGAGACCTTCGACGCGGCGGTGACCGTGACCTCTGAAGCCGTTCAGACGATGGAAGAGAAGCCCGTCGTGTTCGTCAAGACCGGTTCGGGCTTTGTCGCCCAGCCCGTCAAGGTGGGCCGCACGGACGGGAAGCGGGTCGAGATCGTCGAGGGTCTGAAGGCCGGTGTGCCCTACATCGCTGTGGGCAGCTTCGTCGCCAAGGCCGAGGCCGGCAAGTCCACGGCTTCCCACGCCCATTAAAGAGATGACGCAACATGTTTGAACGCATCATCCGTTTCGCCATCGAGCATCGATGGCTTGTCATGCTTGCCGTCTTCGGGATGGCCGCACTCGGGGTGTTCAGCTATCAGAAGCTGCCCATCGACGCAGTGCCGGACATTACCAACGTGCAGGTGCAAATCAACACCGGTGCGCCAGGCTACTCGCCGCTGGAAACCGAACAGCGCGTCACCTATCCGATCGAGACCGTGATGGCGGGCCTGCCTGGACTGCAGCAGACCCGTTCGCTGTCGCGCTACGGGCTGTCCCAAGTGACGGTCATCTTCAACGACGGCACGGACATCTACTTCGCCCGCCAGCTCGTCAACGAACGCATCCAATCCGCGCGGTCTCAGTTGCCCGAGGGCGTGACGCCCAACATCGGGCCGATCTCGACGGGGTTAGGTGAGATTTTCCTTTGGACTGTCGAGAGCGAGCCGGGCGCAAAGAAGCCCAACGGTGAGCTCTATACGCCGGCAGACCTGCGCGAGATTCAGGACTGGGTCATCAAGCCGCAGCTGAAGAACGTGACGGGCGTGACTGAGATCAACTCCATCGGCGGCTTCGCCAAGGAATACCACGTCGCCCCCGATCCGTCCAAGCTGTCCTCGTACGGCCTCACGCTCAGCGACGTGGTGACTGCCCTCGATCGCAACAACGCGAACGTCGGCGCGGGCTACATCGAGCGCCGCGGTGAACAGTACCTGATCCGAGCGCCGGGCCAGGTGCGCTCGATGACCGACATCGGCAACATCGTCCTGCTCAACGCGGGCGGCGTCCCCGTGCGCGTGCGCGATGTCGCCACGGTCGAAATCGGCCGTGAGTTGCGGACCGGCGCTGCGACCGACAACGGCCGCGAGGTCGTGCTCGGTACCGTCTTCATGCTGATCGGTGAGAACAGCCGGACGGTCTCGCAAGCGGTTGCCAAGAAAATGGCCGAGATCAACGCGAACATGCCCAAGGGCGTCCACGCGGTCACGGTCTACGACCGAACCAAGCTGGTCGACAAGGCGATCGCCACCGTCAAGAAGAACTTGATCGAAGGCGCTGTGCTCGTCATCGCCATCCTGTTCTTGTTCCTGGGCAACATCCGTGCGGCCATCCTGACGGCCATGGTAATTCCGCTGTCGATGCTGTTCACCTTCACCGGCATGGTGAATCAGAAGGTCAGCGCCAACCTGATGAGTCTGGGGGCACTGGACTTCGGCATCATCATCGACGGTGCTGTGGTGATCGTCGAGAACTGCGTGCGGCGCCTGGCACATGCGCAGGAGCACAAGGGACGGCTGCTGACGCGCTCGGAGCGCTTCCATGAAGTGTTCCTCGCCTCGCAGGAAGCTCGTCGTCCGCTGCTGTTCGGGCAGCTGATCATCATGATCGTCTACCTGCCGATCTTTGCTCTGGCCGGCGTCGAAGGGAAGATGTTCCATCCGATGGCCTTCACGGTCGTGATCGCCCTGGTCGGTGCCATGATCCTGTCGATCACGTTCGTTCCGGCAGCGGTTGCGCTGTTCATCGGCAAGAAGGTTGCTGAGAAGGAAAACTGGTTGATGAGCTGGGCGCGTCGCGCGTATGAGCCGCTGCTCAACTACGTGATGGGTGCCAAGGCGGTAGTGTTGACGTTTGCAGCAGTGATGATTGTGCTGACGGGTCTGATCGCCGCGCGGATGGGCAGCGAATTCATCCCCAGCCTGAACGAGGGTGACTTCGCGATCCAAGCGCTGCGAATTCCGGGCACGAGCCTCACGCAGTCGCTGGCGATGCAGCAGCAGCTGGAGTCGACGCTGAAGGCCAAGTTCCCTGAGATCGACCGTGTCTTCGCTCGAACCGGTACTGCCGAGATCGCGTCGGACCCGATGCCACCGAACATCTCGGACGGCTACGTGATGCTCAAGCCGCAGGACGAGTGGCCTGATCCGAAGCGCACGCGTGACGACCTGCTGGCGGCCGTGCAGGCCGAGGCGGCCAAGCTGCCGGGTCAGAACTACGAGTTCTCGCAACCGATTCAGCTGCGTTTCAACGAACTGATCTCGGGAGTGCGTTCCGACGTCGCGGTGAAGATCTTCGGCGACGACATGGACGTCCTGAACGCCACGGCTCAGAAGATCCAGGGCTTGCTGCAAGGCATCCAGGGTTCGTCCGAGGTGAACGTGGAGCAGACCACTGGCCTTCCGATGCTGAGCGTGACTGTCGACCGGGAGCGCACCGCGCGCTACGGGATCAACGTTCAAGACGTGCAGGACACACTCGCAACGGCCGTCGGCGGACGTGACGCGGGGATCATGTTCGAAGGCGATCGCCGCTTCGGCATCCTCGTCCGACTGCCCGAAGTGCTGCGCGCCGACGTGGAGGCCATCAAGCGACTGCCTATCCCGATGCCAGTCGGGGCTGATGGCGCACGCCGCTTTATTCCTCTCAGTGAAGTCGCTGACTTCACGACTGCACCGGGTCCCAACCAGGTCAGTCGTGAGAACGGCAAGCGTCGAATCGTGGTGAGCTCGAACGTGCGTGGTCGCGACCTGGGCAGCTTCGTCGCCGAGGCCCAGCAGTTGATTGGCGCGCAGGTTCAGGTCCCGACCGGCTACTGGATGGTCTGGGGCGGCCAGTTCGAGAACCTGCAGTCGGCGACTCAACGTCTCCAGATCGTGGTCCCGGTGTCATTGCTGCTGGTGTTCGTGCTGCTCTTTGCCATGTTCGGAAACATGAAGGATGGCTTCATCGTCTTCACCGGGATCCCGTTCGCCTTGACGGGCGGCATCGTGGCCTTGTGGTTGCGAGACATCCCGCTTTCGATCTCAGCGGCAGTCGGGTTCATCGCGCTTTCTGGGGTGGCGGTGCTCAACGGGCTCGTGATGATCTCGTTCATCCGCAACCTGCGCGAGTCGGGCAAGGGACTGGACGAGGCGATCCACGAAGGCGCGCTGACGCGTCTGCGTCCGGTGCTGATGACGGCGCTCGTGGCATCGCTTGGCTTCGTTCCGATGGCGCTTGCCACCGGCACCGGCGCCGAGGTCCAACGTCCGCTCGCCACCGTGGTGATCGGGGGCATCTTGTCTTCGACGGCGTTGACGCTGCTGGTTCTCCCCATCCTCTACCGCCTGGCTCACCGGCGTGACGAGGAAGAAGAGCAACTTGAGAGCCGCTCCGCGGCTGTCGAGCAGGGAAGCGCCCATTGAGCGCCGGCGGCCCCGCGCAAGGCTGAAGAGCCGAGTGCGGGGCCGCTGGGTATCGCTGTTGCCGAGGATGGGATTCAAAACGAACAAGGAGATGACCCATGTCCAAGGACCACGACCACTCTGCCGCGGCAGGAGGCAATGAGCGCTCGCTCTGGATCGCCTTCACGCTGACCTTCGGCTTTCTGATCGCCGAGGTCATCGGTGGTATCGCGACGAAAAGCTTGGCGCTCATCTCGGACGCCGCCCATATGTTCACTGACGCGGCTGCCCTCGCAATCGCGCTGGCAGCCATACGCATCGCCAGACGGCCGGCAGACAAGAAGAGGAGCTTCGGCTATCACCGCTTCGAGATCCTCGCCGCGGCGTTCAACGCCTTGCTGCTCTTCGGGGTGGCGATCTACATCCTGTATGAAGCTTGGCAGCGGCTGAACTCGCCTGCTGAGGTTCAGTCGGTAGGCATGTTGGTGATCGCCTCGCTCGGCCTGATCGTCAACATCGTGAGCATGCGCATGCTCATGGGCGGCAAGGACTCGAGTCTCAACGTCAAGGGCGCCTACCTGGAGGTCTGGAGCGACCTCCTGGGATCGGTCGGCGTCATCGTCGCGGCCATCGTCATTCGTTTCACCGACTGGGCCTGGGTCGACAGTCTTGTCGCCGTGGGCATCGGTCTTTGGGTTTTGCCTCGGACCTGGGTGCTCCTGCGTGAGAGCGTGAACATCCTCCTTGAGGGCGTGCCTGACGGGGTGGACGTGACGGCGATCGAGTCCGCGATGACCGCAACTTCCGGCGTCACGGGAATCCATGATCTGCACATCTGGGGGCTGTCCAGCGGTAAGACGAGTCTGAGCGCGCATGTTGTGCACGAGGGCTCGGTCTCCGTGGGTCCGCTGTTGACCCAACTGCGTCAGATGCTCAAGGAGCAGTTCCAGATTGCTCACGTCACCTTGCAGATGGAGACCGAGGCCTGCAGCGACGCACTCGATCAGAACCACTGGGTCGAGCCGCGCACCGGGCTTGCGGAGAAGGCCTTGAAGGCTTCCAGGTAAATCAAGGAATGCGGATGCTTGGCTTGGGTCATCGGTATGAGGCCCGGGCGTGAGCGTTCGCGAGCGAAAGTCTCAGATGAGCTCGGGCTCTCACGAAACCCTCCATGTGATGTTCAAGTACCTGGCCATCGTCGGCTGGGGAGTCGCGCTCGTGTACCTGACCTACACCTCGATCCGAGACTACATGTCGCTGAAGGATCGTCGTGCAGCGAGAAGAGCCAAGCGGCTTGCGAAGAGGTCCAGGAAGAAGCGACGGTAGGTCGCTGACGCCCCCATGCACTTAAAGCCGGAGAACCAGATGGCTGAACCAAAAAACTCTGAACAGGCCAAGTCCCAGTTGCTGGAGTCCGACACGCCTAGCGCGTCGACTCCTCCGTCGCCGGATCACAAGCATGTGAAGGGCGAGAAGCATGACCACGGGAACGAGGCCGCCAAAGACCATGGCGATCACGATCATGGCCATGAGGGCGGCATCTTCGGCAGCAACACGGAGTTGATCTTCTCGTTGCTGTGCGGCGCGCTGTTGCTGGCGGGGTGGCTGCTCGGCAAGTATCAACTGCTCTCGTCCACGCTGGAGACGAGCCTGTACGTTGTGGCCTACGTCTTCGGCGGCTTCTTCACGCTGCGCGAGGCGGTGGAGAACATCCGGAAGCGGCGCTTCGAGATCGACACGCTGATGCTCGTTGCCGCAGCCGGCGCGGCCGCACTCGGCGAATGGGCTGAGGGCGCCTTGCTGCTGTTCCTCTTCAGTCTCGGACATTCGCTTGAGCACTACGCGATGGGCCGCGCAAGACGGGCGATCGAGGCGTTGTCCAAGCTGGCGCCCGAGACCGCGCTTCGCAAGCGTGACGGCACGACGCAAGAGGTGCCAATCGCCGAACTGGAGCCAGGTGACATCGTGGTGATCAAACCGAACGAGCGGATGCCGGCCGACGGCTTTGTGATCACGGGCAAGTCCAGCGTGAACCAGGCGCCTGTCACCGGGGAGAGTATTCCCGTGGAGAAGCAGCCCGTGGAAGATGCGCAGCAGGCGCTTGCCGCGTTTGATCGCGTCGAGGCAACGGGCCGTGTGTTTGCCGGCACGATCAACGGCTCCGGGTCACTGGAGGTGATGGTCGCCAAGCGCTCCACCGAGTCCACCATGGCACGCGTTGTGAAGATGGTGACCGAGGCGCAGCAGCAGCAGTCCCCCACCCAGTCGTTCACGGCAAAGTTCGAACGCATCTTCGTGCCGACCGTGCTGGGCTTTGTCGGCGCGCTCTTGTTCGCGGGTTTCATCATCGACGAGCCGTTCAGTGCGACGTTCTACCGGGCGATGGCGGTGTTGGTGGCTGCTAGCCCATGCGCGCTTGCCATCTCGGTCCCGAGCGCCGTATTGAGCGGTGTTGCACGGGCGGCGCGAGGCGGCGTTCTCATCAAGGGCGGCGCGCCGCTGGAGAACTTGGGCGTCTTGACCGCGATCGCGTTCGACAAGACAGGCACGCTCACGGAAGGCAAACCCAAGCTCGTGGATGTCCAGGCTGCGCCTGGCGTTGATCAGGATGAACTGCTGGCCGTGGGGGGCGCCCGCGCGCGCCCCCCCCCCGCCGGGTGGCGGACTTCCTGGGCATCTTCAATCGTCTGGAGGCGCGGACGCTGGACGGCGCCTGGCGCCGCGACA
>NZ_JARVXN010000044.1:0-56308 GCF_048957715.1 Mitsuaria sp. CC2
CTACCAGGCCAAGGTGCTTGAAGCCGGCGACAAGCATGCGGGCCTGAAGGCCCGAATCCACGACGTGTACGAGCGTCCGCTGTTCCCGCTGGTGGGCAACATGCTCAAGAGGGCACTGTCGCGGCTCACGGGCCAGCAAGCTCCGATGCTGCACTCGGACCAGGGCTGGCATTACCAGATGGCGGCCTATCGACAGCGACTGGCCGAGCGAGGTCTGACGCAGAGCATGTCCCGAAAGGGCAACTGCCTGGACAACGCCGCGATGGAGAGCTTCTTCGGCACGCTGAAGTCGGAGTTCTTCCGGCTCAACAAGTTCGAAAGCGTCGAGCAGCTAAGACAGGGGCTGCGCCGCTACATCCACTACTACAACCACCACCGTCTCAAGCTCAAGCTAAAAGGCCTGAGCCCGGTGGCGTACCGAGCTCAGGCCATGAGCGCCTAGCTTCCAACTGTCCAACTTCTTGGGGTCAGTTCAGATCGGGGCGTTTTTCATGGGATGTCGATCAGGCGACCGTCACGCGCGTCAGGCGGCGGCGCCGTCCTCGGCCGGCCAGTCGCGGATGTAGGCCTTGAGCATGCGATTCTCGAAGTCCTGCGCGTCGACCACCGTCTTGGCCACGTCGTAGAACGAGATCACGCCCATCAGCTGCCGGCCATTGAGCACCGGCATGTAGCGCGCATGGCGGCCCAGCATCATGCGGCGGACCTCGTCGATCTCGGTCTCCGGCGTGCAGGTCAGCGGCGCGTCGTCCATGACGCTGCGCACCAGCCGCGTCCCGACGCTGCCGCCGTTGCCGACGACCGCCTGGATGACCTCGCGGAAGGTCAGCATGCCCACCAGATCGCCGAACTCCATCACCACCAGCGACCCGATGTCGCGCTCGGCCATGGTCTCGGCGGCCTGGGCCAGCGGGGTGTCGGGGGAGACGGTGAAGAGCGTGCTGCCCTTGACGCGCAGGATGTCGGAGACTTTCATGGCCGCAGTGAGAAAAAGTTACTTGCCAACATAGCACACAATGCCCGGCGCCAGACACGACTGGCCACCATAACAAGCAGGAGACACCCATGTCAGGTCCATCCGACCCGGGCTTTGATACCTTGGCGCTACACGCCGGAGCCGCGCCCGATCCCACCACCGGCGCCCGCGCGGTGCCGCTGCATCTGACGACCTCGTTCGTGTTCGAGAGCGCCGAGCAGGCCGCGGGCCTGTTCAACATGGAACGCAGCGGGCACGTGTATTCCCGGCTGTCGAATCCCACGACCGCCGTGCTCGAGGAGCGCATCGCCGCGCTGGACGGCGGCATCGGCGGCCTGGCGACCGCCAGCGGACAGGCGGCGCTGCACCTGGCGATCGCGACCATCGCCGCGGCGGGCGACCACATCGTGGCCTCGAGCGCGCTGTACGGCGGCTCGCACAACCTGCTGCACTACACGCTCAGGCGCTTCGGCATCGCGACGACCTTCGTCCGCCCCGGCGACCTGGACGCCTGGCGCGCGGCGATCCGGCCGAACACCAAGCTGCTGCTGGGCGAAAGCCTCGGCAACCCCGGCCTGGACGTGCTCGACATCCCGGCCATCGCGCAGATCGCGCACGAGGCGCACCGGCCGCTGCTGGTCGACGCGACCTTCGCGACGCCCTGCCTGCAGCAGCCGATCGCGCTGGGCGCGGACCTTGTCTACCACTCGGCCACGAAGTTCCTCTGCGGACACGGGACCGTCGTCGGCGGACTGCTGGTCGACGGCGGCCGCTTCGACTGGGACCGCGCGCACGCGGCCAGCGGCGGGCAGCGCCGCTTCGCCGAACTCTGCGAGCCCTACGACGGCTTCCACGGCATGGTATTCGCCGAGGAGAGCACCGTCGGCGCCTTCCTGCTGCGCGCGCGGCGCGAGGGCCTGCGCGATTTCGGCGCCTGCATGAGCCCGCACACCGCGTGGCTGATCCTGCAAGGCATCGAGACCCTGCCGTTGCGGATGGAGCGCCACGTGAGCAACGCGCGGAAGATCGCGGAGTTCCTGGAATCGCAGGACATCGTCGAGCGCGTGAACTACCCGGGGCTGGCGTCGCATCGCGACCACGCGCTGGCGCAGAAGCTTCTTCCCAGGGGTAGCGGCGCGGTGTTCAGCTTCGACCTCAAGGGCGGGCGCGAGCCCGGCCGTCGTTTCATCGAGTCGCTGCGGCTGTTCTCCCATCTGGCGAACGTGGGCGACGCACGCTCGCTGGTGATCCATCCGGCCTCGACGACGCACTTCCGGATGGACGACGCGGCGCTCGAGGCGTCCGGCATCCGTGCCGGGACAATCCGCCTGTCGATCGGTCTCGAGGACCCCGACGACCTGATCGTCGATCTGAAATCCGCATTGAAGGCGGCCGCGAAATGAGGGCGAATCCGCTCAAGGTCCAAGGGCGTCCGGTCTACGCCTACACCGGCGGCAAGCGCTTCGACGCGTCCCTGCCCTGCGTCGTGTTCATCCACGGCGCACTGCATGACCACAGTGTGTGGACGCTGCTTGCGCGGCACTTCGCGCATCACGGTCATGGCGTGCTGGCGGTCGACCTGCCCGGCCATGGTCGCAGCGAAGGACCGGCGCTGGACGACGTGCAAGCGCTCGGCGACTGGACCAACGCATTGCTCGACGCGGCCGGCCTCGGCGGAACCGACGCGAACGGCGGCGTCTCGCTGGTCGGTCATTCGATGGGATCGCTGATCGCGCTCGAAGCCGCGGCGCGGCGTCCGGCGCGGGTGTCGCGGCTGGTGATGGTCGGCACCGCGTGGCCGATGAAGGTGTCGGACGCGCTGCTGGGCACCTCGCGCGAACGGCCGCGAGCGGCGATGGCGATGGTCAATGCGTTCTCGCATTCGACGACAGCCGGCAAGCCCTCGTATCCCGGGCCGGGCGCTTGGCTGCACGGCGCCAACCTGGCGCTGATGGCACGCATGCAGGACGGCTACGGCGACCGCGGCAACCTGTTCGAGCACGACTTCCTGGTCTGCGATCGCTACCAGGGCGCGCCGGACGCTGTCGCGAAGGTGACCGCGGCCGGCCTGCGGACGGAGATGATCCTCGGTGCCAAGGACGCGATGACGCCGCCCAAGGCGGCCCAGCCGCTCGCCGCGATGCTGGGCGCGCGCGTGCAGACCTTGCCGGCCGGACATTCACTGATGACCGAGGCCCCGGAGGAGATGTTGAATGCACTGAAGGCGGCGCTCGGCTGAGCGCCGCGCGCCGCGGATCCAGCCAAGCAGACGGCCCGACAGGGCCGCGCCAGGAGACCCTCATGAGCACCAGCCCCCTGCCCCACGCCCCTCCGGAGTCGGATCCGGGCGCCGACCGAGTCAAGGCGATACGCAGCTTCGCCGAGTTCTATCCCTTCTACCTCGGCGAACACCGCGACCGGACCTGCCGCCGGCTGCACTTCGTCGGCTCGACGCTGGGACTGCTGTGCCTGGCCTGGGCGCTGGCGACGCAGACCTGGAGCTTCGTGCTCGTCGGCCTGCTGTGCGGCTACGCGTTCGCGTGGATCGGACACTTCGGCTTCGAGAAGAACAGGCCCGCGTCGTTCAAGCGCCCGCTTTACAGCTTCATGGGCGACTGGGTCATGTACAAGGACCTCTGGACGGGGAAGATCCCGTTCTGAGCGTGCCTCAGGCGGACAGCCCGCGCGTCGCGTCGATCGTGGCGATCGCCTCGACGGTGTCGCCGTGGCGGACCAGCCAGCTGACCTTCTCGAGTTGGCGCAGATCGCGGGTGGTGTCCGGATCGCGCTGCGCCATCAGCTGGCGACGTGCGTCGCGCAGCAGGTGCATCGCGTTGTCCTGGTGGTCGCAGTAGAGCTCGACCTGCACGGCGCGCAGCTGCTGCTGGACCATCGCGCGTCGCTCCGACTTGCGCGCCATGTCGTCGGGATCGGTGGAGGCCTGGGCCGACGCCGCCGCGAAAGCGGCGACCATGGCGAGGATCGGGGTGGACTTGCTCATGTGCATCTCCTAGAGGTGTTGCCCTGGGACGTAAGGTGCGCCCATCGAATTAGGGCGTCCTTAAGATTTCCCGGGGAACAGGCGCTGAGTGCATCGCCACGGCGCTTCACGCCCCGGGTTTTACGCGGCGGCAACGTCGCCGTCACGGAGCGTCACACGCCACGGCAGCATCGTCACAGCCGCGACGATCGGCATGACGTCCGGCACCACGACGGCGCTGCGCTTTGTATGCCAGTGTGTCGACGGTCCGCTTCGACACGCGCCGCGTCAATTCGCCGGGCCCGTCACACACCGTCGATACATCGGACCGATGAAATGCAGGCCATGCAGCAAGTGACGCTGCCCCACCGGAGCCCGCCATGTCCACGATCACCGACCACGTTCAAGTCCTCTACACCGCCAACACCCGCACCACGGGCGGACGCGACGGCCGCGGCCTGTCCGACGACCAGCGCCTGGACGTCCAGCTCGGCTCGCCCGGCAGTTCGCGCCCCGGCACGAATCCTGAGCAGCTGTTCGCGGTCGGCTGGTCCGCCTGCTTCATCGGCGCGATGGGCCTGGCCGCCCACGCGATCGGCGTGCGCCTGCCCGCGGAGGCGGCGGTCGACGCCTCGGTCGACCTCAACAAGGGCGCCGACGGCTACTTCCTGAGCGCCAAGCTGCGCGTCAGCCTGCCCGGCCTGCCCCGCGACACCGCCTACGAGCTGATCAAGCGCGCCCATGACACCTGCCCGTATTCGAAGATGACGCGCGGCAACATCAACGTCGGCCTCGAGTTGGTCTGACCCGGTGCCGCGCGCCGGGCGGCGCCGGCGAGCGCTGGGTATAGTGACTTTCACCGTCACCCCGCCGCCGCGCGCCCAGGCCATGAGCCCCGACTCCCCCGCCTTCACGATAGCCGCCTTTCACGACGACCGCACCGGCACCGTCAGCTACGTCCTGGCCGATCCCGCGACGCGTCAGGCCGCGATCATCGACCCGGTGCTCGACTTCGACCTCAAGTCCGGTCGCACCTCGACGATCCAGGCGGACCGTCTGCTCGCGCACCTCGCCGAGGCCAGGCTGACCGTGCAGTGGATCCTCGAGACCCACGCCCACGCCGATCACCTGTCCGCGGCGCGTTACCTGCAATCGCACGTCGGCGGCCGGATCGCCATCGGCGAGCACATCCGCGAGGTGCAGGCGGTGTTCCGCGACCTCTACAACCTGGAGCGCGATTTCCTGCCCGACGGTCGTCCGTTCGACCACCTGTTCCGCGATGGCGAGACCTTCCTGATCGGTGGCATCCAGGCGCAGGCGGTGCTGGTGCCCGGACACACGCCGGCCTGCGTGGCCTACCACGTCAGGGACGGCCGCGCAGAGGGTGCGCCTGATGCCGTGTTCGTGGGCGACACGATGTTCATGCCCGACGTCGGCACCGCGCGCGCCGACTTCCCCGGCGGCGACGCGGCGACCCTGTACCGGTCGATCCGCCGCCTGCTGGCGCTGCCGCCCGCGACGCGGCTCTTCGTGTGCCACGACTACCCGCCCGAAGGCCGCGCGCCGGCCTGGGAGACGACGGTCGCCGATCAGCGCGCGCACAACATCCATGTCCACGACGGCGTGAGCGAGTCTGCATTCGTCGCGCTGCGCACCGGCCGCGACGCGCGCCTGGAGGTGCCCGCGCTGATCCTGCCCTCGCTCCAGATCAACATCCGCGCCGGGCAGTTGCCGCCCGCGGAGGACAACGGCGTCAGCTACCTGAAGATTCCGCTGAACACGCTGAGTCGGCAGTGAGCCGGCTGCGACGGGCCTGGGATCAATGCCCGCCCGCCGGAGCGCCCGGCTCGTCCTGGTCCGCCGCCACCGGGAACGGCGCCAGCCACGCCAGCACGATCGGCGGGATCGAGAACACCAGCACCCAGCCGAAGAAGCTGGCGTATTGCTGGCCCACGCCCGCGTACAGCCAGCCGCTGACGCTGCCGGTGGCCCACTTGGTCAGCGCCATGACGCCGGTGGCCATCGCGTAGTGGGTCATCTTGAAGGGCCCCGGCGCGATCTGCTGCATCATGTACAGCATGTGCCCGACGGAGCCCATGCCGAAGCCGAACTTCTCGATCGCGACCACGGCGCCGATCCACCACAGGTCCGTCGGCAGCGCGTGGCTGAGGTAGTAGTAGGTCAGGTGCGGCAGGTTGAGCGCGATCGCCAGCAGCAGGAACGAGCGCCGCAGCGTCATCTTCGCGGCGATGAAGCCGCCCAGGAACGCGCCCGCGATGAACGCGATCGTGCCGGCGCTGCCGTAGATGTGGCCCAGCGCCGCGTTGTCCAGCCCGAGCCCGCCGGCCGCGCGCGGATCGAGCAGGAACAGCGGCCCGAACTTCTCGATGAAGCCCTCGCCGAAGCGGTAGAAGAACACCACCGCCAGCATCATCCAGATCGACGGCTTCTGGAACAGCGTCATCCAGGATTTCTTCAGCGACACCATCGCGCTGGACAAGTCCTGACCCTGCACCGCCGAAGGCGCGCCGGTCGGCAGCACGCGCAGGTGCCACAGCCCGAAACCGCCCATCATGGCCGCCGCGCCCAGCATCACCGCCATCCAGCACTGCACCCAGCTCCAGCCCAGCGAGCCGTGCAGCCAGCCGGTCAGCGACACCAGCAGCCCCGAGGCCACCACCGCGCCCAGGTTCCAGCACATGCCCTGCACGCCGGCGTAGCGCGCCTGCTCGCGCGGGGTCATCGTCGTCATGAACACGCCGTCGGCCACGATGTCCTGCGTCGCCGACGCAAAGCCGGTGATCCAGAAGAACGCCAGCGACGCCCGGAAGAAACCGTCCAGCGGCAGGCAGAACGCGACGGCGCCGATCGACGCCATCATCAGGAACTGCATCGCGATCACCCACCACCGCTTGGTCCGGTAAGGCTCCAGCAGCGGCGACCACAGAGGCTTGAGCACCCACGGCAGGTACATCTGCGAGGTGTAGAGGGCGATGTCCTCGTTCGACACGCCCAGGTTCTTGTACAGGATGGCCGCCACCAGCCCCACCAGCACGTTGGGCAGGCCCATCGCCAGGTACACCGACGGCACCCAGGTCATCGGATGCCGGACAGGGCCCGGCGTCGCCCCGACCGGCGCATCGCCCGCGCGCGGACGTTCGCCGCCGCCGGCGACCTGGGAAAGATCTGCACTCATCGACTGGTCTCCTCTTATGGGGACGAAGCATAGAACACGCTGACAACGTTGTCATACCCGGGCAAGTGCGGAGGCGTTCGTTGAGCGATCACCCGTGATCGTGAACGACTGCGCGGACGGCGGACGGACAGATGGACGGAATGCTCACCCTGCCCTCATAGGTCATTGACGGACAGGTTTCTGAAGGCTCATCGGGGCACGCTGAAGACACCTCCCGTAACACCCGGCCTCCCCTCCGGTCATGACCATGTCCCTCCTCCGCAACTTCCGCATCGGCAAGCGCCTGGCGCTGGCCTTCGCCGCCGTGCTGGCGCTGCTGTGCTTCATCGCGGCCTTCGGCATCCAGCAGATGGCGCGCATCAACGACAACGTCCAGGACCTCAATACCAACTGGCTCCCCAGCGTGGCCAAGCTGGCCGCCATGCAGGACGCCGCCAACGAAACGCGCCGCCAGTCCCTGCGCGGCGCGCTGGAAAACGACGACGCCGCCCGGGCCGGTCTGCTCCAGCAGCACGACGCCGCGGTCCAGGCCTTCGACAAGGCCGCGTCCGCCTACGAACCCACCATCGCCGGCGACAAGGAACGGGCGCTCTACGGCCAGATCCGCGACGCCTGGAAGGCCTACCTCGCCGCCGACGCCGAGCTCCAGCGGGCCATCGCCGGCGGGGAAGCGCAGCACGAAACCGCCCGAAGACTGGCGGGCGGCGCCTCCTCCAGCCTCTTCGTGGCCCTGTCCAAGTCGGTCGCCGCGGATGTCGGCTACAACCGCGACGGCGGCGACCAGGCCGCCAGGGAGGCCGCCACCTCCTACGCCAACGGCCTGCGCGTGACGCTCGCCGTCGTGGCCGTCGCGCTGGCCATCGGCATCGCGCTGGCGCTGCAGGTCACGCGCTCCATCACCACGCCGATCGCCCAGGCCGTCCGGGCCACCGAAGATGTCGCCGCCGGCGACCTCACGGTGCAGATCCGCGCGGAGGGTCGTGACGAACCCGCCGACCTCCTGCGCGCCATGGGTCGCATGGTCGACCAGCTCGGCGGCCTGGTCGGCCAGGTGCGCGACAGCAGCGAGAGCATCGCCAACGGCTCCAAGGAGATCGCCCAGGGCAACGCCGACCTGAGCTCGCGCACCGAAACCCAGGCCAGCAGCCTGCAGCAGACCGCCGCGTCGATGGAAGAGCTGACCAGCTCGGTGGCCCAGAACGCGCAGTCCGCGGGCCAGGCCAGCCGCATGGCGGCCGACGCGTCCGGCGCCGCCGGCGAAGGCGGCCAGGCCGTGAGCGCCCTGGTCGAGACCATGCAGGGCATCAGCGACGCCTCGCGCCGCATCGGCGACATCATCGGCACGATCGACGGCATCGCCTTCCAGACCAACATCCTGGCCCTGAACGCCGCCGTCGAGGCGGCCCGGGCCGGCGAGCAGGGACGCGGCTTCGCCGTCGTCGCCTCCGAGGTGCGGGCGCTGGCGCAACGGTCCGCCGCCGCGGCCAAGGAGATCAAGGACCTGATCCAGGCCAGCACCCAGCGCGTGGACACCGGCGCCCGCCAGGCGCAGAGCGCCGGCGAGGTGATGCAGCGGGTGGTCGCCCAGGTCGGCCAGGTCGACACCCTGATCCGCGAGATCTCCGCCGCCACGCAGGAGCAGAACGGCGGGATCGCACAGGTCGGCGACGCCGTCACCCACCTGGACCAGGTCACCCAACAGAACGCGGCCCTGGTCGAGGAAAGCGCCGCCGCGGCGGAGAGCCTCAACGGCCAGGCCCAGCAACTGGCGAAGCTGGTCAGCCAGTTCCGCGTCGGCGTCGCCGCCTGACGGCGCTTCCGGGGGGAGGACGATTACCTAAGTCACCACCTTGAGCCTCCCCCGCTGGCTATCCTTTCTTCCGGTCAAGAAGGACAGCCAAGATGCTCACGCCGCGTTCGGGACACCAAAACACCCTCTCCCTCACTCGCAGGACCGCCGTCGCGGCCCCGCTGGCCTGGGGGGCGCTGCTCGCCCTGGGCGTCCTGGGGGGCTGCTCGTCCCTCGACAAGATCAACCCGTTCTCCAGTGCGGACAAGCCGACCGAGGTGACCAAGGGCAGCATCCAGGCGTCCGCCCAGGTGAACCCGAGCGTCACCAAGCGCCCTTCCCCGCTGCTGGTGCGGGTGTATGAGCTGAAGTCGGACGTCGGCTTCAATGCCGCCGACTTCGTCAGCCTGTACCAGAAGGACCAGGCCGAGCTGGGCACCGAACTCGTCTCGCGCGAGGAGATGACGCTGCAGCCCGGCGAAGCGCGCCCGTGGTCGAAGAAGATCCTGTCGTCCGAGACGCGTTTCGTCGCCGTCTTCGCCGCCTACCGCGACCTGGAACGTGCGCGCTGGCGCGCGGTGGTGCCGGTGGTCGTCGGCCGGAAGCAGGAGATCCTGATCCAGGCCGACGAGTTGGCGGTCAGCGCGACGGTCAGGCTGCCGTGAGCTGGCACAGCAAGGTCATCTGGTCGCAGGGCATGTTCCTGCTGCCGCACCATTTCCAGCAGGAGACCCGTTACCTCGAGCACCTGGTGGACAGCCGCGCCCGCGCGCTGGCGCCCCACGGCTGGGGGTTCACCGAACTCGTGCTCGACGAGGCGCTGCTGAGCGTCGGCCGGCTGGGCATCGTGCGCGCCAGCGGCATCCTGCCCGACGGCACCCCGTTCCAGATCCCGCAGGCCGACGCCGCGATGGCGCCGCTCGAAGTGCCGGCGGACCTGAAGGGCGACATGGTCGTCCTGGCCGCGCCCATCGCGCGTCCGGGCACGGACCAGGTCGCCTTCAACGGCCACGATGCCGGCGAACTGCACCGCTACCACGTCGTCGACCAGGACCTGCGCGACCAGACCAGCGCCGGCGACGAGCCCGAGCCCGTCCAGACGGGCGCGCTGACGCTGCGCCTGCTGCCCGCCCGCGAGCTCAACGACGCCTACGCCGCGCTCGGCGTGGCCCGCATCGCCGAGCGCCGCGCCGACCAGCAGCTGGTGCTGGACCGCAGCTACATCCCGCCGCAGACCCGCATCGACGCCAGCGGCCACCTGTCCGCGATGGCCTCGCTGCTGCACGGACTCGTGCGCCAGCGGGCGCAACTGCTGTCCTCGCGCATGGGACAGCTCGGGAACGGCGTGTCCGAACTGGCCGACTTCCTGATGCTGCAGGCGCTCAACCGCGCCGATCCATTGTTCCGACAGCATGCGGCCTCCCCGCACGTGCACCCGGAGACGCTGCACCGCGACTGCCTGCAGCTGGCCGGCGACATGGCCACCTTCGTCAGCGACACCCGGCTGGCCTCCGAATACCCGCTGTACCGCCACGACGACCTGCGCGGCAGTTTCGCCCCGCTGCTCGAGGACCTGCGCCGCATGCTCAGCGTCGTGCTGGAGCGCAACGCGCTGCAGATCGACCTGACCGAGCGCACCCACGGCGTGCGCACCGCCATCGTCCCCGACGCCGACCTGCTGCGCAGCGCGAGCTTCGTCATCGCGGTCAACGCGCAGGTGGCCGCCGAACAGCTGCGCCAGCGTTTCCCCGCGCAATCCAAGCTGGGGCCGGTGGACCGCATCCGCGACCTCGTCAACCTGCAGCTGCCGGGCATCAGCATGCGCGCGCTGCCGGTGGCGCCGCGCCAGCTGCCGTTCCACGCAGGCTTCCATTATTTCGAGCTGGACCGCGGCGGCGACCTCTGGAAGCAGCTCGAACGCAGCGGCAGCCTCGCGCTGCACGTGGCCGGCGATTTCCCCGGGCTGGAACTGGAGCTCTGGGCCATCCGTCAGTGATCGCCGTCCGCGGCGACGCCGGGCCCCCGCCCCCTTCCACCGATTCAAGACACCAGTAACCTCCGGGAGCCGGCATGGACCCCTCCGCGCTCAACGATCCGTTCGCAGGCTTCGACGATCAGCGCACCTTCATCAAGCCCCGACCGGGCGGCGCTCAGGCGCCGCGCGGCACGCCGCCCTCGCCCGACTCGGTGCAGCCCGACGCCGCCCCGCCGGCCGCCGGGCTGAACCCGCTGCTCACGCTGGCCAACCCGCTGCTGCTGCTGGTGACGCAGTTGCGGGCGACGCGCCGCGTCGACGACGTGGCGACGCTGCGCAACAACCTGGCGCAGGGCATCCGCGACTTCGCGGCCCGCGCGGCCGCCGCCGGCATCCCGCCCGAGCGCGTCATGGCCACGCGCTACGTGCTCTGCACCATGATCGACGAGGCCTGCGCCGACACCCCCTGGGGCGGCTCCGGCGTCTGGGCGCGGCACAGCCTGCTGTCGATGTTCCACAACGAGACCTGGGGCGGCGAGAAGGTCTTCCAGCTGATGGCCCGCCTGGCCGAGAAGCCCGAGGCCAACCGCGACCTGCTCGAACTGATCTACGCCGCGCTGACGCTGGGCTTCGCCGGCCGCTACCGCGTCATCGACAACGGTCCCGCGCAGCTGGAAGCCGTGCGCGACCGGCTCGCCCAGATCCTCAAGCAGCAGCGCGGCGACTATCCCGCCGCGCTCGCGCAGCACTGGCAGGTCGAGGCCATCACCCAGCGCCGCCACATCGGCTGGCTGCCGCTGGCCGCGACCGCGGCGCTGACGGCGCTGCTGCTGGTCGGCGTGTACCTGACGCTGACGCTGTCGCTGGCGGAACGTTCCGATCCGGTCTTCGGCCAGATCCAGGGCCTGCGCCTGTCGCCGCCGGTGGTCGCGCCCCCGCCGCCGCCGGCCAAGCCGCGCCTCGCGCAGTTCCTGCAGTCGGACATCAAGGCCAACCTCGTCACGGTGCGCGACGAGGTCGACCGCAGCGTCGTGATCATCCGCGGCGACGGCCTGTTCGCGCCGGCCAGCGCGACCATCGTGCCGGAGCGCGAGGCGCTCATGGGCCGGATCGCCGATGCGCTCACCCAGGTCCAGGGCACCGTGCTGGTGACCGGTCACAGCGACAACACGCCGATCCGCACGGCGCGGTTCCCGTCCAACTGGCACCTGTCCGAAGAGCGCGCGAACACCGTGCGCGAGCTGCTGATCGCGCGCCGCGTCGCGCCCGAGCGCATCCGCGCCGAGGGCCGCGCCGAGGCGGAGCCGGTCGCCCCCAACGACACCCCGGCCAACCGCGCGCTGAACCGGCGCGTCGAAGTCAGTCTGATGGTCAACGGCCGCGCGCCTGAAGCGCCGGCGCGCGGAGCTTCCCGATGAAACGCGTCCTGGGATGGATTTTCAACCGCTGGGTGCTCCTGGCGGTGCTGGTGCTGGCGGTCGCGCTGCTGATCTGGATCGTCGGTCCGCTGGTGGCCGTCGGCGAGGCCCGCCCGCTCGATACCGAGCGGTCGCGCTGGATCACGATCGGCGTGCTGGTCCTGATCGTGGCCGCGTGCATCGCCTGGAGCCGCTGGCGCGCCAGGCGCGGCAACAGCCAGGTCGTCAACCAGCTGCTGCAGTCGCCCGCCGCGGACGCGCCCGAGCGCGAGACCGCCGACATGCTGGCCGTGCGCGAACGCTTCCGCCAGGCGCTGCAGATGCTGCAGCGCTCGCGCTTCGGCGCGGAGGGCTCGGCCGGTTTCGGCGCGAAGCTGCGCTCGCGCTTCGGCGGACGTTATCTCTACGAGTTGCCCTGGTACCTGATCATCGGCGCGCCGGGTTCGGGCAAGACCACGGCGCTGCGCCACAGCGGCCTGAACTTCCCGCTAGCCGACCAGATGGGCGACCACGCCATCCGCGGCGTCGGCGGCACGCGCCATTGCGACTGGTGGTTCACCGACCGCGCCGTGCTCATCGACACCGCCGGCCGCTTCACCACGCAGGACAGCGATCCCACCAACGACAAGGCGACCTGGAGCGGCTTCCTGCAGATGCTGCGCCGCTCGCGCCCGCGCCAGCCGATCAACGGCGCGCTGGTGACGGTCTCGGTGACCGACCTGCTGGCGCGCAGTCCCTCGGAGCGCGCCCAGCATGCCGCCACCGTGCGCGCCCGCGTGCAGGAACTGCAGAAGGACCTGGACATCCGCTTCCCGGTCTACCTGCTGGTCACCAAGGCCGACCTGCTGTCGGGCTTCATGGACTACTTCGCCACGGTCGACAAGGACCAGCGCGCGGCGCCCTGGGGCTTCACCTTCCCGCGCAACAGCACGTCGCCGCTGGCGGGCTACGGCGCGGAGTTCGACGCCCTGGAGCAGCGCCTGCAGAACGGCCTGATCGACCGCCTCCAGGCCGAGCGCGATCCGCAGCGCCGCGCCCGCATCTACGGTTTCCCGGCGCAGTTCGCGAGCCTGCGCGCGCTGCTGGCCGAGTTCGCCGAGGGCGTTTTCGCGCCCTCCCCCTACGAAGCCCAGCCGCTGCTGCGCGGCGTCTACTTCGTCAGCGGCACGCAGGAAGGCACGCCCATCGACCGCGTGCTCGGCTCGGTCGCGCGCAGCTACCAGATCGAGAACGCCGTTCAGGCGCCCAACCAGGCCAGCGGCCGCAGCTACTTCCTGAACCGCCTGCTCAACGAGGTCGTCTTCGCCGAAGCCGGCCTGGGCGGCACGCACCGCGGCTATGAGCGGCGCCGCAACGCGCTGGCGCTGGGCGGCTACGCGGTCGTCGCGATCGCCGGCATCGGTCTGCTCACGGCCTGGACCGTCAGCTACTTCAACAACAAGAAGTACCTGGAAGAGACCTCGGCGCGCGCGGACCAGGTCCGCGAAC
The DNA here is from genome assembly GCF_048957715.1 of Mitsuaria sp. CC2. Taxonomy (NCBI): domain Bacteria; kingdom Pseudomonadati; phylum Pseudomonadota; class Betaproteobacteria; order Burkholderiales; family Sphaerotilaceae; genus Roseateles; species Mitsuaria sp. CC2. The sequence goes on from NZ_JARVXN010000044.1 coordinate 13,823, forward strand.
TGCTGCAGGCCACGCCCAACCGCGCCAGCGCCGATCTGCTGCCCATCCTGCCCGCGCTGCAGGCCACGCGTGCGCTGGCGGCGGTGGACGAGAACGTCCCCTGGTCCATGCGCATGGGCCTCTTCCAGGGCAGGAAGCTGGACAGCGCGGCCCGCGCCGCCTACCAGCGCATGCTCGGCGACGCGGTACTGCCGCGGCTGGTGCTGCGCATCGAGGAACAGCTGCGCCAGGGCGCGGCCACGCCGGTCACGCTCTATGAGGCGCTCAAGGCCTACGTGATGCTGCACGACCCGCAGCACTTCGACGCGCCGGCGCTCAAGCAGCACATCGAAGGCGACTGGGAGACCACCCGCCGCGAGCTGACGCCGGACCAGCGCGCGGCGCTGGGCGCCCACCTGGACGCGCTGCTGTCGCAGGGCGGCATCGCGTCGCCGCTGCCGGAGGACGCCTCGCTGCTGACGGCGGTGCGCACGCAGCTCGCGACGCAGCCGCTGCCGCAGCGCATCTACAACCGGCTGCGCGCGCAAGGCCTGGGCACCGAATACCCCGACTTCACCGTCGCGCGCGCCGGCGGCCACAACGCGCCGCTGCTGTTCACGCGGACCAACGGCGCGCCGCTGACGCAGGGCGTGCCGGGCTTCTTCACCCGCGACGCCTACCTGCGCGGCTTCCAGCCGCGCGTGGGCCAGGTCGCGGACGAGCTCGCCGCGGAAGAGCCCTGGGTGCTCGGCGTCGCCGCCGCGCCCAGGAATCCGCAGGAGCTTGTGCGCGCCAACGCACCGCTGGTCGACGACGTCCGCCGGCTCTACCTGAACGATTACGCGGCCTCGTGGGAGTCCTTCCTCAACAGCGTGAAGCTGCTGCCGATGGCCACGGTGCCGCAGTCGGTGGAGCGCTCGCGCATGCTGTCCGCGCCGGACAGCCCGCTGGGTCCGTTCCTGCGGGCGGCTTCCCGCGAGACCACGCTCGCGCAGCCCGGCAACGCGATCGAGAACGCCGAGCGCCGCGCCGCGGATCTGGTCCAGCAGACCCGCGAAAAGGTGGCGGGCATGTTCTCCGGCCGACCCGGTCAGCAGAACCCCGCCGACCCGAACGCGCCGCGCATCGAGAACATCGTCGATGACCGCTTCGTCGGCCTGCGCAGCATGGTCACGGCCCCGGCCGGCGGCGGCAAGTCGCCGCTGGACGACACCGTCGGCCTGATCGCCGAGGCCAACATCATGCTGACGGCCGCCGATTCCGCGCTCAAGGGCGGCAGCGCGCCGCCGCCCTCGCCGGTGCCCACGCGCCTGAAGGCCGCCGCCGCGATGAGCCCCGAGCCGCTGCGCACCATGCTCGACGACCTGGGCAGCAGCAGCGCCCGCGTGTCGCAGGGCGCGATGCGCCAGAACCTCGGCATGGAAGTGCGCTCGCAGGTCGGCGAGTTCTGCAACCAGGCCGTGGCCGGGCGTTATCCGCTGGACCGCAACTCCTCGCGCGACGCGACGCAGGCGGACTTCGCCATGCTGTTCGGACCGGGCGGCAAGATCGACCAGATCTTCCAGCAGAAGCTCGCGCCCTACGTCGACACGACGACGAGGCCGTGGAAGTTCCGCGCGGTCGAAGGCACGCCGCTGGGCGGCGACAGCGGCACGCTGCCGCAGTTCCAGCGCGCGCAGGCGATCAAGGAGACCTTCTTCCCCGGCAGCGCCACGCCGTCGCTGCGGCTGGACTTCAAGCCCATCGAAATGGACACCACGATCCAGCAGTTCATCCTGGACGTGGACGGCCAGATCGTGCGCTACAGCCACGGCCCGCAGATCCCGACCTCGGTGCAGTGGCCGGGACCGCGCGGCAGCTCGCAGGTGCGCGTGCAGCTGAGCCCGGTGAGCGCGAGCGGCTCGTCCGGCCTGGTCAACGACGGGCCGTGGGCGCTGTTCCGGCTCTTCGACCGCGTCAAGATCGAGAAGACCGCCGCGCCCGAACGCTTCAAGGCCACCTTCGAGATCGAAGGCCGCAAGGCGGTCTTCGAAGTCACCGCCAGCAGCGTGCGCAATCCGTTCCGGCTGCCGGAGCTCAACGAGTTCCGCTGCCCGGGCGGGCTGTGAACCGCATCAGGAGAATCCGACCATGAGCGCGCTGCCCGAAGCCCTGAACGCCGCCGGCGATGCCGTGCCCGGCTGGTACGGCAAGGTCGCCGCGCTGGGCGACTTCGCCCAGCGGCGCCTGCCGCAGCACTGCGTGCAGCACGCCGACGCGTGGCTGTCCGGGATGATGCAGGACCTGCCGAAGACGCTCGGTCCGCGCTGGCTGGACACCTACCTGACCGCGCCGGTGCTGCGCTTCGCGTGGGCGCCGGGCGTCGTCGACATGAAGTGGTGGTTCGGCGTGCTGATGGCCAGCTGCGACAACGTCGGACGCTACTTCCCGCTGGTGATCGCGCAACCGCGCGCGCAGCCGCCGGTGGATCGCGCCGGGCTGGACCACCTCGACCGCTGGTACACGGTGCTGGCCAACGCGGCGATGCGCACGCTGGACGACACGGCGACGGTGGACTCGCTGGAGGCCGCGCTGGCGGCGGCCCCGCCCTGGCCGGCGAGCCACGCGGCCACCCTGCCCGCGCCGGAGAACGCGGTGCAGTGGGTCAGCTACACCGCGTCGGCAAGCCTGCTCACGGCGGCGGTCCCCATGCTGGCCGCGGGCGAACTGCTGGAGCGCCTGGCCGGCTGCACGGTCTGGTCGCCCAATCCCGAGCCCGGCGAGCAGGTCCACATGCGCTGGGGACCGGGGCTGCCGTACGTGGAAGCCTTCGCCGCCTTGCTGACGAAGAAGACCGGGTGACCGGTTCGTCGCATGCCCCCTCACCCGAGGGGCAGCGAGCGCATCGCCGCGCGCTCTAATCGCGTGTCCAAAAATGCCAATCCATGATCCGCTCGAGGGAGTACGTGTTGAAAAAGAATTCCGTCCGCTGGACCCTGATCGCAGCATTGAGCGTGGCCGCTTCCATGTCGTCGGCGGCGGCGACGCCGCCGACTGTCGACAAGATCTACAGCTCGACCTGGGATCATGGCCGGATCCACTTCCAGCCCGGCGCGACGCAGGGTTATGACCAGTTCCATCTCTCACTGGCCCTGGACGACTACGAACTGAGCGACGGCACGACCTGGGAGTCGGGCGCTGGCGGTTACTCCAACCTCTATGCCGCCGGACCGACCAGCATCGAGGTCCATGGCGACAGCATCGCCTATCGTTTTGCACAACCGGCCAATGGTGAGCTCCTCTATCACTACACATCCTTCATGTTCGGCGATCAGGTCGCGGGCGGGAACATCGGCACCCCGTCGGACCTCGTGGTCACAGCGAAACTGGGCGGCACTACCGCTACGATTTCGGGTTACGTCAAGGTGCTCGCCAATGATCCGCTCTGGTTCGGGGACAGGTTCAGGTACTACTCCGCGCCGGTCGGCAGCAGCGTCTTCTTCCAGCAGACCTATACGCTGTCGGACACCGTATTCGATCGGGAGCTGTTCCAGAGGGCGTTCTGGTATTCCGGATCCGGCGTGATTGACTTCACCCAGGTCGCGAGCGCCGTTCCCGAGCCACGCACCTACGCCCTCTTCCTGGGAGGGCTCCTCGTGGTCGGCGCCACCGTGCGCCGGTCTCGGGACGGCAAGGCCTGAGTCCGACGGGCGGCACGCGACGCGTGGACCGCCTTGTGCGACATTGCGCGCAGGGAGATCCACATGAAGACATTCGGACGCAGCCTCGCGCTGGGGTTCCTCCTGGCCGCGCTGGTGCTGTGCGGCGTGGGCGCCGTCGCGATGCGCAGCGCCTTTCTCATGGAGTCGGCCGCCGACGGGGTGACACGCAGCCACCAGGGCCTGCGCATCCTGGCAGAACTGCTGAACGACATCGCTGAAGCGGAGGCCGCGCAGCGCGGCTTCATGCTGACCAAGGACGCGGCCTATCTGACGACGCTCGACCGCTCCGTCGCCAAGATCTCCTCGGAGATGGCGGAGATGCGCGTGACGCCGGCCTGGGGAGCCCGCACCGCCGACCTGGACAACACGGAGAAGGACATCTCGGCGTTGCTCGCCCTGTTCCGCGAGCGCATCGCCGACCGCCAGACGATGACGCTGGAAGAGGTCACCCGCTCGCCCAAGGTCAGCCAGGTCCGCCAGCGCATGGAGCGGCTGCGCTCGCGCTTCAGCCTGATGGAGAACGATGAGGTCGAGCACCTCGTCGCGCGGTCGGCCGAGATGGGTCAGACCACGCGCCTGGTCAAGGGCATCGGCCTGGGCGGGACAGCGCTCGGGCTGATGATCGTCGTCGTCACCGGCTTGGTGCTGCAACGGCTGCTCATGCAGATGGTAGGCGCCTCCGCGGTGGACGTGGCTGCCCGTGCGCGCGAGTTGGAAGCGTCCTCGCTGAAGCAGGCCGGCGCGACGAAGCAGACTTCCTCCGCCGCCATCGAGCTCACCGCCACGATGCACGAGGTGCAGGCCGCCGCCAACCAGATCGCGCAGCGCTCCAACGAGGTCGAGGAGATGGCCTCGGCCAGCACGCGTGCCGCGCAGGCCGGCAGCCAGGCCATGGCCCGCGCGCGCGAGGCCACCGTGGGGCTGAGCCAGCAGATCGACAAGGTGGTCACGCAGATGACGACGCTGGGCAAGGAGGTCCAGGGGGCCGTCACCGTGCTCGGCGCCATCGAGGAACTGGCCGAACGCACCAACATCCTGGCGATCAACGCCACGATCGAGGCCTACGGCGCGGGCGACGCCGGCGAGCGCTTCCGCGTGGTCGCAGACGAGATCCGCCGCCTGGCCGAGAAGGTGCGCGCCGACGCGGTGGACATCCGGCGCCAGCTCGATTCGATCCGCAATGTCTCCAACGCCACCATCATGTCGACCGAAGCGGGCGTGAAGGCGGTAGCCGCGAATTCGTCGCTGTTCTCGGAGGCGGAGGCGATGTTCTCGCTGATCTCCGAACGCGTGGCCGCGTCGGACATCGCGAGCAAGGAGATCCGGATGGCGACGCATCAGCAGTCGACCGCAGGGCGTCAACTGGAAGTCGCGCTGAACAATGTCGGACGCGCGACCACGGATGCGGAACAGGTCGCGCAGCGCAATCTGGAGACCGCCGCGGCGCTGTCGAAGACCGCGCAGCAGTTGAGCGCGTTCGTGGCGTCGCCGGCGCGGTGGCCGGCCGTGCGGCACTGAACCCCGGAAGCTCGGAGCCTCAAAGCGGCATGCGCCGCGTCGACTCGTCCTCTTCCTCTTCCAGCGGCACCGGTCCGGAATCGACCGTCGATTCCTGCGCCGCGATGCCGGCCTCGTCGGCCGGCGTCTGCGCCACCTTCGCGAGCATGGGCTCGCCCACCCACAGCGCGATCGCGCTGAAGTTGTCCTGATCGGGCAGGCCCCGTTCCTCGATCACCGCGCGCATCGCCGCCAGCCAGTCGTCCGGCGAGGCCGCCGCGCGCAGCGTGTCGTGGATCAGCATGTCGCCCGCGCTGCCCCACCAGCCGTCGCTGCACAGCAGGAAGACATCGCCGTCCTGCAGCGGCTGCGGCGGGGTGGTGTGCGGATGCAGGTCGTCCTCGATGCCCAGCGCGGCCACGAGGTGGTTCTTGTGCGGATGGTCCTCCGCCTGCTCGGGCGTCAGCAGCCCGGCCTCGATCAGCATCTGCACGACGCTGTCGTCCTGCGTGATCGTGTCGATGTCGCCGCCGCGGATGCGGTACAGCCGCGAGTCGCCCACGTGCGTCCACAGCGCGAAGTTGCGCTGCGCGTCGACGCACAGCGCCACCAGCGTCGTGTGCATGCGGTCGCGGCCCGTGCCCTCGACGCCGCGACGCACGTCGTCGTGCGCGGCCAGCACCGCGCCGGTCAGCAGCTCGGGACGCCACGGCAGCGTCGCGTCGCCCAGGCTGGTCTGCATGCGGTGCACGGCCCGGCGCGCGGCCTCGGCCCCGTTGCGGTGGCCGCCCGCGCCGTCGGCCAGCACGGCGTACCAGCCGGGGCCGTTCTCGTGCGCCACGATGGCGTCCTCGTTGTTGTTGCGCGCGCCTTGTTCGCTGCAGGCGGCAACCCTGATCTTGAGCATGGTGTGAACGACGTGTAGGACAAACGGCGGGGCTCAGGCCCCGCTCTGCTGTGCTTGTTGTTGTGGTGATGGCGCGGCGCCCTGCCCATGCTGGCTCAGACGCTCGAGTTGATCTTCGTAAGCCTCCAGGAACGCCTTGCCGAACAGCGTGTGGAAGTCCTCCTGCGCCTCGTCGCGGATGGACTCGAAGTGTTGCAGGTAAAGCTCCCAGAGCTTGGCCTTGCGGTTCATCGCCAGCACGCTGTCCAGCACCGAGCGGCTGGTGAGTTTCGCCTCCAGCGCCTTGGGCTGGAAGCGCGTCAGCACGCCCTCCAGCGCGGCGCGGGTGCCGGCCATGGTGCCGATGGTGTGGCCGACCAGGTCGCGCATCGCGTCCTGCATCGCCGCGGGACCGGGCAGGAAACCGCGCACCGGCGGCTGGAGCAGCTGCTCGAGCGCGGACTGCACGTCGGGCGAAAACTTCAGCGGATTGTTCTCGCGCGAGCGGATCACGGTCACCTGCGCGCGCAATTCGTGTTTCGTCGCGGCACGCACGGCCATCATGCGCAGCGTGCCGTCCACCGAGGCGTTGAGTAGCGAGCCGATGACACGCATCAGGTCCGGATTGAGACCTTGCGGCGGCGCGGCCATGCGGATGCCGGCGCCTTCGCAGAAAGCCTGCCAGAGCGCGGCGGTGTCGGCGGCCGAGCCCGGCGCGACCGGCGCAGCGGCCATCGTTGACGGGGGTGGCGGCGCGTAAGACGGCGGCACCTGGGCCGGCGGCGGCATCACTGGCGCGGCCACCGCCGCCGTCACGGGCGGCAGGACCTGCGCCGCCGGCGCAATGACGGGTGCCACGGCGGCCATCGGCGGCGGCGCGGGCGGCGCCGGCGTGCGGACCTCCGGCGGCCGGAAGGCCGAATGCAGCGCGGGCGTGTGATCCGGGAGCGCGGGGGTCTGCGGCTCGGTGTTCGTGGCCGGCGCCGCGGCGCCGAACAGCGCCAGCGGATCCGATCCCACCGCATCGCGCAGGCTGTCGCCGGGCCTGTTCGCGCCGGCCATGAAGCCCGCGAGCGGATCGGTGCCGGCCGGCTGCAGGCCGAAGAGATCGTCCAGTGAGCGGTTGTTGTCGCCCGGCACCAGGTCGGCGAAGGCGCCGCCGAAACCGAGGTCGTCGTTGCGGGCCGGCGGCTGCGCCGGCGCGGGCGGCGGGGCCAGGTCCAGCCCACCGAAGGGATCGAAGGACGAGGGGATGCCGCCGGCGCTGGCCGCGGCGGAGCCTGACGCATGACCGGATGCATGAGCGGATGCATGCGCCGCCGGATAGCCGGGCGCGGAGGCCGGCGCGGCGCGGGGCGGCGGCGGCGCGAACGGGTCGAAGTCGTCCGGCAGCATCATCGGCGCGACGGGCGCGGGCGGCGGCGCCTGGACCGGCGACGCGGCGAAGGCCGATACCGGCGGGGCGGGCGCCGGCGCCGGGCCGAAGACATCGACAGGCGCCGCGGTGCCGCCGAACAGGTCGGCGAAGGGGTTGGAACTGGACAGCGCGGCCGGCGTCGGCGCCGGTGTGGGTCCGAGCGTGTTGGGCCGGCTCAGGTCCGGCGCGCGGCGGATGACGGTGGCGCCGTTGTCGGCGTCCTCCTCTTGCTGGACCTCCAGCAGATAACCGCCGATGCGCACCTGGTCCAGATGGCGCAGCGGCACGGACTGGCCCTGGCCCACGGGCTGGCCGGCGACGGTGATCGGATTGGCGCTGCCGACGTTGCGGATCACATACCCGCCGGCTTCGGCGGCGATCTCCGCCTGCTGGCGGGAGATGTGGCGCTCCGGGTCCGGCAGCGCCATGGTGTTGTTGTCGGCGCGACCGATGGTTCCCCCGGTGGCGTCGAAGCGCGCGGTGATGGGCTGCGTCAGGGGCAGGTCGTTGAGCGACACCGCGCGCAGGGTGAGGGTCATGTGGCTTGCCTTTGGGGACCTCGGGAGACTGGCATGGGATGTTTGCGTGACAATGGTCTCGCTTCAATGAACGAAAGTCACCTGAGAGGGGCTTGTCGCTGTTTCATACTGCACCCCGCTCGAATTCCGACAATTCCGACGTGATGCCGATGTCGACCTCCTTCCGTTCCGACGCTCCGATCTCCCTGACCCCGACCGCGCAAGCGGCGCGGGGGCGTGGGCATTCCACCCTCGCCGTCGGCACCGCCCTGCTGCTGAGCGTCGCGCTCGCGGCCTGCGTCACGCCGGCGCCGCCGCCTCCGCCGCCCGAACCGGTGGTGGCCGCGCCGCCGCCCCCGCCGCCCCCGCCGCCCGAACCCGTGCCGCCGACCGCGGCCGAGCAGGCGCTGTCGCAGAAGACGGCCATGCAGGCGATCGAACTGCTGGAGGCCGGCCAGGAAGACCAGGCCCGCAACGAGCTGCAACGCGCGTTGCAGCTGGACCCGGGCAACAAGCTGGCCAACAGCCTGATGCGGCAGATCACGGTCGATCCGGTGCAGCAGCTGGGCCGCGAATCCTTCGCCTACACGGTGCAGTCCAGCGACACGCTGTCGCGGATCGCGGGCCGCTTCATGGGCGACATCTACTCGTTCTACATCCTGGCCCGCTACAACGACATCCGCGTGCCGCGTCAGGTGTCGGGCGGCCAGGTGCTGCGCATCCCCGGCAAGCCGCCGGCGGGTCCGCTGTACCCGCGCCCCTCGGCGAAGCCGGATCCGAAAGCGACGGCTGCGGCCGCCGCTGCCGCGGCCGCCGCGCAGGCCCAGACGCCCCCGACGACGACGGTGGCCGCCGCCCCGCCGCCGGCCGCTCCGCCCGCCCCGCCGCCGCCGCCGGAACTCTCGCCCGCCGAAAAGGCGATGCGAGCCGGCGATGCGCATGACCGCGCGGGTCGCTTCGACAAGGCTCTGGACGAGTACCGTCGCGCCGAGGCCGCGGGCCAGCCGGGCGCCGGCGCCAAGATCGAGGCCGTGCGCAAGAAGCAGATCGCCAGGGCCACGCTGACCGCGCGCACCGCGTTCGCCAAGCAGGACCTCGCCGGCGCGATCAAGGGCTGGGACAACGTCCTGCAGCTCGATCCGGACAACGAGCTCGCCAAGCTGGAACGCCAGAAGGCGGTCACGCTCAAGGCGAAGGCCGATCAGCTGAAGTGACCGGTTCCACCGGTCTCCACGGTCTTTCCTGACCGCATGCGAAAGAGGCGCCTTGGCGCCTCTTCGCTTTTGATGCCCCCTCATGGACGTCCGCAACCCACGCAACTTCGCCATCGACTGCCTGCGCGGCGTGGCCATCCTGCTGGTGGTGGTGCACCACCTCGCGCTGCCGTTCCGGCTGCCGCTCGCCCCCAGTCTGCTCGGCCCGTGGCTCCCCAGTCGCCTGATCGACGCCGTGAGCTTCAACGGCTACGAGGCGGTGTTCATGTTCTTCGTGATCTCGGGCTTCCTCATCACGTCGCGCATCCTCGAGCGCGACGGCGATCTGCGGCGCGTCCGTCTGGGCGCCTTCTACCTCGCCCGCGCGCGGCGCATCGTGCCGCTGCTGCTGGTCGTGCTGACCGGGCTCACGCTGCTGGCCGCGCTCGGCGTCCCGGACTTCGCGCCGTCGTCCCGGCAGTCGATCGCCGGCCTGCTGGGCGCCGCGCTGACCTTCACCTTCAACTGGTATGAAGGCCGCACCGGCTGGGCGCCGGCGGCGTGGGACGTGCTGTGGTCGCTGTCCATCGAGGAAGTCTTCTACGTCGGCTTTCCGCTGCTGTGCCTGGCCCTGCCGCGCCGGCTGCTCGTCGTCGCGCTGGCGGCGCTGGCGCTGAGCCTGATCCCGCTGCGCTCGCTGGTCCCCGTCAGCAATGAGGTCTGGTGGGAGAAGGCCTACCTGCCGGGCATGTCCGCCATCGCCTGGGGCGTGCTGGCGGCCCTGGCCGCGCAACGCTGGCGACCGGCGCCGCGCGAAGCGCGGGCGCTCGCGATCTTCGGCGGCGTCTGTGTCCTGCTGGTCATCGGCTGGGGGGACCTCGTCCATCGTCACCTCTTCAAGAGCGGCATGTACGGGCTGTGCGTCGGCACCTGCGCGATGCTCATCGCGTTCCGGGCGCATGCGCCGGGTCCCCGCCGCGGCCTGCGCTGGCTCGCGCGCATGGGCCGGCTCAGCTACGAGCTCTACCTGAGCCACATGGTGGTCGTGCTGGGAACGGTCGCGCTGTACCGCGCGCTGCTGGGCACCTCCCAGGCGTGGACCTTCGTCGTGTACGTGCCGGCGGTCGTCGCCAGCGTGGGCGTGGCCCTGGCGCTCGAACGCCTCATGGCGGGTCTGAGCGGCGTCGTCAGGACCGTGATCGGCCCACCGCGGCCATCCGCCGACGAATCACCGGGAATCGCGCGCGGTCACTGACAGATTCCAGCCGGAGAAACTGTATATTCATACAGTATTCAATCTCTCCGGCAGTTCATGGACCTCTCCCGCAAGCTCGCCATCCTGGCGGACGCCGCCAAGTACGACGCCTCCTGCGCCTCGAGCGGCACCGACAAGCGCGACTCCCGCGGCGGCACCGGCATCGGTTCGACCGAGGGCATGGGCATCTGCCACAGCTATGCGCCCGACGGCCGTTGCATCTCGCTGCTGAAGATCCTGCTCACCAACCATTGCCAGTACGACTGCCTGTACTGCGTGAACCGGTCGTCGAGCAACGTCGCGCGGGCGAAGTTCAGCGTCGAGGAGGTCGTCGCGCTGACGCTGGACTTCTACCGCCGCAACACCATCGAGGGGCTGTTCCTCAGCAGCGGCATCATCAAGAGCCCGGACTTCACGATGGAGCAGGTCGTGCGCGTGGCGCAGGTGCTGCGCGAAGACCACGACTTCCGCGGCTACATCCACCTGAAGACCATCCCGGACGCCAGCGAGGAGCTGCTGCGGCGCGCCGGCCGGTATGCGGACCGGCTCAGCATCAACGTCGAGCTGCCGACCGACGACGGGTTGAAGGCGCTGGCGCCCGAGAAGGACACCGCCGCGATCCATCGATCGATGGGCCGGCTGAAGCTGCACATCGACGACGCGAAGGACGCGCAGAAGACCGCGGCCGCGACGCCGATCCGCCTGATCCCGGGCGCTGCGTCGCGTCCGGCCCGGCCGCCGCGTTTCGCGCCCGCGGGCCAGAGCACGCAGATGATCGTCGGCGCGGACGCGAGCGACGACCGCAGCATCCTGCGCAGCAGCGCCGCGCTGTACGGGCGCTTCCGGATGCGGCGGGTGTACTACTCGGCCTTCAGCCCGATCCCCGATGCGGCGCGGGCGCTGCCGCTGCAGTCGCCGCCGCTGGTGCGCGAGCACCGGCTCTACCAGGCGGACTGGCTGATGCGCTTCTACGGCTTCGACCACGAGGAGATCGTCGACGACGGCACCGGCCTGCTGCGGCTGGACGTCGATCCCAAGCACGCCTGGGCGCTCGCGCATCCGGAGCGCTTCCCGGTCGACCTCAACCAGGCGCCGCGCGAGATGCTGCTGCGCGTGCCGGGACTGGGGGTCGGCTCGGTCGACAAGCTGCTGGCCGCACGACGCGTCCGGCGCCTGCGCGCGGAGGACCTGCGGCAGATGAAACTGCCCGCGCGCAAGGTGCTGCCGTTCGTGATCGTGGACGGCCACCGGCCGGGAGCGACGCATTCATCGGTGATCCCGGCGCCGACGGCGTCCACCGGGCCGGCGCCGAAGCAGATGGGGTTGTTCTGATGATCCGCATCCCGCTCGACGGTCCCATCGACATCGACGGATTCCGTCGCTCGGCCAGGCAACTGGTGGCGCGCGGCGTCGCGCCCGACCAGGTGGTGTGGACCACCGGTGGCGAGGATCTCGGGCTCTGGGCCGAGGAGCCGTCCGACGATGCGACCGAGTCGGTCGAGCCCACGCCGTTCACCGTCCCCGCGAGCTTCCTCACCCTGTGCCGCGCCGCCCTCCTCCATGCCGAACCCCAGCGGTTCACCTTGCTGTACCGGATGTTGTGGCGGCTCAGGAACGAGCCGGGCTACTGGCGCGACACGCTGGACGCGGACCGTCGCCGGGCGGAGGGGCTCGAACGCGAGGTCCGCCACGAGATCCACAAGACGCATGCCTTCGTCCGTTTCGTTCCCGTCGAAGACGCCGACGGCGAACGCCTGGTCGCGTGGTTCGAGCCCACGCACCACACGCTGGAAGCCGCCGCGCCCTTCTTCGCCCGGCGTTTCGCCAACCTGCGCTGGGCGATCCTGTCGCCGCGCTGTTCGGTGTCGTGGGACGGATCGACGCTCCAGATCGGGCCGGGCGGCCGGCGCGAGGACGCACCGCCGCAGGATGCCGGCGCCGAGCTCTGGCTGACCTACTACCGCAGCATCTTCAATCCCGCGCGGCTGAAGGTTGCGATGATGGCGCGCGAGATGCCGCGCCGCTACTGGGCCAACCTGCCCGAAGCCGCGCTGATCGAGCCGCTCATCGAACAGGCCGGGACGCGCACGCAAGGGATGCTCGCCGCCGATCCGACCGCGCCGCGGCGCATCCGGCCGATGGCGACCCTCGACAGAACGGCGCGCTGATTGCCCCTCCCCTCCACCTCAAGCCTCACTCGTCAACGGGAGCACCCATGGACACCCAGGAACTGCATCGCGGACGGCTCATCGACCACCTGCACCTCGTCGTGCGGGATCTGGCGGTCACCAAGGCCTTCTACACGGCGATCCTGCCGCCGCTCGGCGTGCCGCTCGGCGGCGAAGGCAAGGACTATTTCTGGTTCGACGAACTGTTCGTGTCCAGCGCGGACAGCGACGCGGCGGTGGGCAAGCTGACCGGCCGCCATCACCTGGCCTTCCAGGCCAAGGACCGCGCGGCGGTGGAGGCATTCCACAAGACCGCGCTGGCCCATGGCGGCACCGACAACGGCGCGCCCGGCGAGCGCCCCTACCACCCGGGCTACTACGCGGCCTTCGTGCTGGACCCGGACGGCAACAACATCGAAGCCGTCTTCCACGGCGAGGCCAAGCGCAGCGCGCCGTCGGTCAGAGTGACGTTCTAGACGTCAAACGCCCTCTGCAGGCAACCGCGCGACGGGCACCAGGTTCTGGTCGAACCAGGCGGCGTTCAGGTGGAAAGCCGGCTCCTGGACAAGGAGCGTCTGAACCTGGGGCACGTTTGAGAACACCTTGAACCAGACCGAGAAGAACCCGGACTTCTTCGCCATGTCGACGATCGCCTCAGGCGTCGCCTTGCCGTTTGCAAACTCGACGCGACGCGTGGCAGCCATCTGAACAGCTTCCAACCTCTCGATATGGCGGATGTCTGCCGCGCCGTCCTTCGTAGACACTGCATCTAACGCGTAGAGATCGATCAGCGCCTGCGCCCTGGTCGCAACGGCCGCGGACGCTGACCCATTCGGCTGAACGGTGGCAGGCACGGGACCGGTCAGCGGCACATCGAACGCCATGAGCGTGTTGTGAATATGGGGCCAGACATATTTTTGACGGTAGGGAGAATCCAGCTTCCGGGCCCTCTTCCGGGAATTGCAGCAGCCACAACTCAGGACAAAGTTGGTCCAATTCCCGGCCAGAATCGGATAGTCGTCGCGCGACTTGATGTGCTCGATCGACAGATGATTGTTGACACGCATCTCGCAAAGATGACAGTACCAACCCGTCCGCGCCTTCAAGTGGGGAATAGCGCGTTTCCAGTTGTCAAAACTCAGCTTCTTGGTCGCCGGTTTCTTCCAGGTCGGCCAGGATCCCTTGTCTATCGGCCTCAAGGCGCATCCCCCTTGTCGGACTCCTCAAGATATGCCCTGTACTCCGGATCATTCGTTTCGGACTTCAGCACGTCGCTGGCGGCCCGACTGATTTCGGCATAGTCATCCAAGGTGAGCTCACCGTTATCGCTGCGGATCCGCTGGAATTTCTCGCGTGCCGACTTCACACGCTCCTCGAAATTATCACTGCGGATGTTCTCAACACCCATCACGTCCGTGACGATCGCATTCAGCGGCAATTGGTCCGGCACCGGCTCAGGCTCTTCGCGATCGAGATTGATCAACTCCCCATCGCCAAGACTCTGAACGATGAAAGGCGAGTGCGTGGTTGCAATGAACTGCAGGTTGGGAAATGCCTTCTTGAGATCTCCGACCACCGTGCGCTGCCAGTTGGGATGCAGATGAAGATCAAGTTCGTCGATCAGGACGACTCCCGGCGTATCTTCGACGGCTTTTTCTCCCAGATGAGGATTGAGCTGGACGCACCGGTAGGCGATATCGGCCACCATGCCAACGAGATTTCGATAGCCGTCGCTCAGTTGTCCGTAAGACAAACGATGAGCCTGACCTTCGGCGTCGATGAACACACCGACCAAGGCATCGTTCTTGTAGTCCCACTCGATGTCATGCCACCGCTCGGACGGCAGCATCGCCAATACTGTCCGCTTGAACGCTCGGAAATGGGCTGTTTCCAGCGGGTTCTCAAACTTCTTCAGGCTGTCTTCCTGAGTCTTGAACCAAGCAAGGAACTCCTTGCTGGAAGATTTGGCCGTCAAGGCATTGGCATACCCTCTTTCCACACCTTCGATCTGCCGCTGATAGGAGATCTTCTCGTGCTCGGCCCAGAGACGGCCTGTACCGTGATAGACAATGAGCGGGAACACCTGCCGCCCCTGCTGTTCTTCAGCAGGCTTGCGACTCTGGATCAGCTTCGCCTGAGCGAGTCGGCTGATCGGCCTGGCCCCTGAAGACGTCGTATTGCGGCTGACAATTTCGCGCCGCCACGGGCCAACGCGTTCGCCATCCAACTTACCTGTCGCCTCGATCACCACGGGCTTCTGGGGACGGGGCTGACCGTCGACATCCACGATTCGAATCTCGCTTGGCTGGATGCCGCGTGATCCAACCCCATCAATGCCGAGCATGAAACTCCCGAGCGCCACCGCAAGGGCATCAAGAACCGATGTCTTGCCCGTGGCGTTCTCGCCGATCAAGACCGAAAACTGAGTTTCAAAAGAAAACTCGCGGCTCTTGATTCCTTTGAAATTCTCGATACGAAGCGTCTGGATTCGCATGGTGCATTGAGCGGTTCTGTTCGCGCATCGGGGCGAAACTATCGAACAAGGCACGGATCGTATCAGGCCATCCGCAAGCGAAAACAGCACGGAAAGAAAGCTTCCATGCCGCCTCTCGCCGCCCAAACAGCGACGCCCAAGGTTAGCCCTGCCGGGCTGACGCCACGCACCTATCGTTTGTCGACCTTGTTCTTCGCCGTCGCCGCCGCGGCCGGCGCGGGCGCTGCGGTCTTCGCCGCGGACGCGTCGATCAGCTGCCGCATCATCGCCGTGGCACGCGCGTTCTTCGGATCCACGCGCAGGCACTTCTGCAGCACCATGATCGCGCCGGACTTGTCGATCACGGCAAGCTTCTCGGCCTTGCGCACGTAGAGGTCGGCCAGCAGCCGCTTCGCCGACGGATCGTTCCGGTCCTGCGGCGCGCGCTTCTCGAGCAGGCGGATCGGCTCGTCGACCTCGCCCTGCGCGGCCAGCATGGCGATGTGCTCGAGCTGGTTGGGATCCGCGCCGCCAGCCGCGGCCTGCGTCGCCTCCTTTGCCGGCGAAGCCGTATTCGCCGCCTGCGCCTTTGCGGCAGCCGGCTTCGCCGCGACCGGCGCCGCCTTGCGCAGCGTCACCCGCGCCGGCTTGCCGAGATAGCTCTTCTGGTTGCGTTCCTTCTCGAGTGCGCGCAGCGCGTCGGCGGCCGGCTCATTGTCCGGCTGCAGCGACAGCGCCGACAGGTACAGCGTGGTCGCGCCGTCCAGGTCGCCGCGCTTGTGCGCGGCCTTGGCCTTGTCGAGGCGCTCGCTCACGCCGGCGTCGATCTGCTGCCGCGTCGCGGCCAGGCTGTCGCGGTAGCCCGCGTTGTCCGGACGCAGGACCGTCAGCGCCTCCCAGGTCCAGGCGGCGTCGGCCAACTGGCCGTCCTTCACCTGCTCCTGCGCGCGCTGGACCTGCGCCTGCTCGAACGCCGACGGCGGCGCCCCGGCGGCCCCCTCCGGGTTGCGCAGGGCGCTCGGGCCGCCGGTACAGGCCGTCAGCGTGACGGCCGCCAGGAGAGCCAGTGCAACGACCGCCTTCATGGCGTCGGTCCGATGCGGCGGCTGGTCTGCAGCCGGGCCTTGAAGGCCTCGAGATCGTGGTCGCCGAAGATCATCGTGCGGCGCAGCATCAGCGGCTGCGCATAAAAGGCGTTGCCGCCCGGGTTGACGGTCACCGCCAGCGTGTACTTCTGGCGCGTCAGCGCGTCCAGCACCAGTTCGTTGGCGTCGCCGTAGGGATAGGCATAGTGGCGCACATGGCCGGCGGTGCCGAGCTTCTGCTCGATCAGGTCGCGCGGACCGGCGGTTTCGGTGTCGAGGTTGCGCTTGTAGCGTTCGTCGTTCTCGCCGGCCGTGCGCTCGATCAGGTTGCGATGCGACTTCGAATGCGACTGGATGTCCACCAGCCCCGAGGCCTGCATCTCCGCCAGCTGCGGCCAGCTCAGCGCGTCGCCGCCCGCGCCGACGAAGTCGGTGTAGACGAACATCGTCGCCGGCAGGCCGAGCTTGCGCAGCACCGGGTAGGCGAGCTTGTAGACCGATTCGTAGCCGTCGTCGAAGGTGATCACCACGGCTTTGGGCGGCAGCGGTTCCTTGCCGTCGAGGTAGCCCGCGAGCTGCGACAGCTTCACGACGCGGTAGTCGTTCTTCGCCAGCCACTCCATCTGCGCGGCGAAGTTGCCCTGCGACACGGCCATCTTCCCGCCCACCGTGCCGAGCCGGTGGTAGCAGAGGATGGGCACCGTCTGGAGGTTGCCGGAACGCACGCCCAGCGGGTTCATCGGCTTGAGCGGCACGATCAGCGGCTGGCCGGGCTCGGCCTTGGTGACTCCGGCGTTGGCCTCGCTGATCTGCCAGTCACGATCCTCGCTGCCGAGCAGCCGGCCAGCGATGCCGCGCAGCGATTCGCCGGCGACCGGGACGTAGATCAGCAGACGGTCGCTGCGGGCGACGATCTCGCCGTTGGTCGTCGTCGCCGGCGCCTTGACCGGCGCGGGCTCGTTCAGCGGCGGCGTCGCGGTCGGCGGCGCGACGCAACCGGTCAGCGCGAGCACCGCGGCGACAGCAGCCGCGGCGAGGATCGAACGACCCTCACCCCTGCCCTCTCCCGCAGTGCGGGAGAGGAAGTTCATGCGGAGGTTGAGCATCAGGCGGCTCCCGGGGTCGATGGCGGCACCGGCGGCGCGGGCTGGGTCTGTTCGTCGGACACGGTCCCGGCGGAGGATGCGGGAGCGGGAGCGGGCGTAGGCTCGGCGGCGGGAGGCGGCTCCGATGCCACCGCTGCCGCCAGGGCGGCGTCCTTCGCTGCCTTGGCTTCCTTCGCCGCCGCGACGATGGCCGCGGCCGCCGCCGACGCGCCGGACTTGCGCCCGATCGTCGTCGGCGCCTCGGCCTTGGCGGCGGAGGCCGCCAGCGCCTGTTTGTCCTGCAGCGCTTGCGCCATGCGGTCGAAGGCGGCGTAGAGCAGGCCGAATTCGTCCTTGCGCTGTTCGCGGATGCGGAAGTCGACGCGGCCGCGGCCGATCTCGTCGAGCGCCTCGACGACCAGCTTGATGGGCCGCGAGAACCAGTTGGCGACGAAGAACATCGCGATCGCGACCGCCAGCACCGTCGTCACCGCGAGCACCGCCATCAGCGTGCGCGACAGCCGCGCGACGCTTTCCAGCGGCCGCTCCGGCAGACCGAGCGCGACGCGCCCCACGGTCTTGTCCTGGAAGGTGATCGGCGAATCGAAACCGAGGATCGCCGCGCCGCCCGCGGCGTGATACCGCGTGCGCTTGACCGCCCCCTGATCTCCCAGCAGCTCGCCCGGCGGGGCCTGGTAGAGCTTGCCGACGGTGTCGGGCAGGCTGGACGCCGCGACCACACCGGCGCGGTCGATCACGCTGACGCTCTCGAAGTCGCCCGTTTTCATGATCTCCTGCAGCGAGACGTCGACGGAGACCCAGTCCTCGCCCAGCGCCGCGGTGGCGTTCTGCGCGGCGATGAAGCGCGACAGCGCGGTGCCGTAGTCGGCCACCTGCTGCATCAGCGCGGCGTTCTGGCGCTGGCTGATGATGGAGCCGCTCACCGCCATCACGATGGCGACGATGCCGGCCATCATGGCCGCCCACTTCACGCGCAGCGGGATCAGCTTGGCGCGGCCCTTGTTGCGCGCTTCCTCGTCGATCTCGCCCAGCACCTTGACCAGCGCGTCGGCCAGTTCGGCGCCGGTCTGGAAACGGTTGTCAGGCGCCTTGGCCAGGCAGCGGTCGACGACGCGGCGCAGCGACGCGGGGATCTCGGGCCGCAGCTTGTTCAGCGGCGTCGGATCGTCCTTGGCGATCTTGAGCGCCAGGTTCACCACGCTGTCGCCGGTGAACGGGCGCACGCCGGTGAGCATCTGGTAGAGCACGATGCCGACCGAGAACAGGTCCGAGCGGCCGTCGATCTTCTCGCCGTTCATCTGCTCGGGGGCCATGTATTGCGGCGTGCCCAGCACGTCGCCGACGCGGGTGCGCTGCTCCCCCTTGGTCGACTCCATGTGGGCGATGCCGAAGTCCATCACCTTGATGTCGAGCGTGCCGCGCACGCGGGCGATGTTGCCCGGCTTGATGTCGCGGTGGACGATGCCGCGCTTGTGCGCGTAGTCGAGCGCGCGCGCCAGCTGGATGGCCATCACGACGGTGTCGCGGATGGGCATCGGCGTGCCGGGTTCGAGCAGGTCGGCCAGCGGCTCGCCGTCGAGCAGCTCCATGGCCATGTAGGGCCGGCCGTCGACCTCGCCCACGTCGTGTACGGTGACGATGTTGGGGTGCGACAGGCTGCCGGAGGCGCGCGCCTCGCGCAGGAAGCGGGCGTGGTATTCCTCGTCCTCGCACAGCGAGGCGTGCAGGAACTTGATCGCGACGTCACGGCCGATGCTGGGATCGTGGGCCTTGAACACGCTGGCCATGCCGCCGCGTCCGATGCGATCCAGCACCTGGAAGCGGCCGACCTGGCGCACGGGGGCCTCGTTGCTCGCGATCTTGGTGGCCAGCGCGCCGCCGGGCAGCGTGCCGGTGGGCAGCGGATCGGGCACCGGCGGCATCGCGCGCAGGGCCGCCACGACGGCGACCGCGTCGGGATCGAGCACGGTTTCCGCGAATTCCGAGGCGCCGAAAACCGACTCCTCGGCCTCCGCGACGACAGGCGGCGGCGCCACGGGAGGGGCGACCGGCGGTGCGACCGGCGGCGCGACAGGGGCGGCCACGGCCGGTGCGGCAGGCCTCGCCACTGGAGGCGTCGCGGCCTCGACTTCCGTCGTCGCCGGCTTGGTCGGGACCAGCCTGGACGCCGGCACGATCACGGTCTCGTTGCCGGTGGCGGCGGATTCCGGGATCTGTGCGGCGGGAGGGGTCGCGGGAGGAATTGCGGGAGCGGAGGCGGGCGGCGTGGCTGCGGCCGGCGGGGGAGTCTTGGTCACGGGATTCAGAACGGCGGCGGGAGCGATGACGGTCTCATTGCCGGTGGGCGAGATCGTGTCCAGGGGCGAAGCGATGGGCGAGGAGGCGACGGGCGCCGCGGCGGGAGCGACCGGTTCGATCGGGTCGGCAGGCGCCTTGGGGGCTTCCGCGGGCGCGGCGGCGACCGGCGCGGGCGAGGCCGGCGGTTCGGCGCTCGCGGAGGGTTTCAGCATCGCGGCGGGCGCGATGATGGTGTTGTCGGTATCGAGCGGGATGTCGGCCGGCTTGCGGCTGGCGCGCATCGAGAAGGTGTCGGGGAACGTGGGGTCGATGAAGCTGATGTCGCGTTCATGCTGGACGGTCTCGGGGCCGTCGTCGTGGGCGGCGTCGGCGTCGACGTCCGGCACGGCCGTCTGAGCGGCCGCGGGGGTGACGCGATTCGCGGCGGTGTCGGGCGGCATGCGGTCGAGCGGCGCGCCGGCCGGCACGATGCGTGTCGCGTCCGGATCGAACGTGGAATCGTCGGCCGCCGCCGACGCCTTGCCCGGCTTGGCCGAGCGGGGGTTACCTTCTTTTCGTGACATCGAACGCCTCGCCGCGGCGAGGATCGCCGCCCAATGCGCATCGTCCCTGTCACGGGGATCGGGGGCAATGAACGAAAGTCACCCGATGCCCTCCCCCAGGCCGCGTTAGAAGACTTGCGCGACCCAGCAGTCCCCCAACTCTGAATCCGTCGTTGGATAGCTGATCCCGCCCTGGCAGTCATCGCTGCCCCAGATCGGTCGGAGCGCCTTCGCAACAGTCTGATACGCCGGCAACCGATCGTTTCTGTTGCTGGTCGTCGTGGTCGCCTCACAGTCGGATGCTGGCGCCATACCGTTGCATGAAGCCGTCATACAGCCGCTGGATGGCAGGCATCGCCGGGCGGGGTTTTGCAGACGTCGGGAATGGTCACCGCGCTGATGCCGTTGCTGAACTTGTGGACCAGCGAGTTGACCGTTCCGTTGACCTTGATGGTGACCGGCATGGCGTCAGTCGATCCGGCCGCGGAGCATGGTCACGAGGCGGCCGTGGCACATCAGGGCCGGAGGCGATGCAGCCATTCGCGTGTCGCCTCCTCGTCCGGAAACCCCGGCAGCGGGAAAAGGTTGTCGACCAGCCAGGGCGCGAGCAGCGCGTTGACGCGTCGATAGGCGCTCAGGTCCGCCCCGCGGTTCACGTCCCCCTCCAGCGGCTCGGCCGCGGCCTGCACCAGCACGCCGGCGCCGATGCGCGCGGCGCCAGGATGCCCGGACAGCGCCTTGGCCGCGTCCGGGTCACGTGCCAGCATCGCGTCGCCGACGTAGGTCAGCCATTGCGCGCCCTTGAGCTCGGTCTGCAGGTTTTCCTTCTCGGCGATCAGATCGCTCAGCGACACGCCGGCGTACCGCATCACATGGGCGTGAAGCGCCTTGCCGCGCGCGCGGTTAATGTCGTTGTGGTCGAAGTTGAGCGCCAGTCCGCCATAGCCGTGCAGGAAGCCCGATCGGCCCACGGCATCCGCGACCCAGTCCCGAAGACGCTGTGCCGGCTCCGTGACCGGCATGTGGACCTGCAGGTAGCCGACGATCTGGCCGTCGTAGCTCGGGGAGCACGAGTACTTCAGCGCCCAGGGGCCGACGCCGTCCCCGACCTCCCCCGAGTCGATCACGATGGACAGGTCCGTGCGCTGTCGCGCGGCATCCTCGGCCAGCGTTCGCAGCTTCTGCGCCGTCGTTGCCGACACGGCCTGGTTGCGGCGCGCACTGCCCGCGCGCACCCAGCGTGCCTGCGGCAGCACCCGCTCCAGGGTCGCGAGCAGGGCCGGCAGTACGCCCTCGGCCTTGGGGCCGGTATCGAAGAACAGGGTGGCGCCCAGCGTGCGCAACGCCAGCACTTCATCGCCATCGCTGAAAACGATAGTCTCTTCCTGTGGGCTCATGTTGTCGATTGTCCTGTCGACGAGGCCGCTCGTGGCGTCGCCGTCTCTGTTTCGCCTGCTTGCCTGGGCTCGCTGGCCTACTTGGTATAGCCCGGGCATCCGCAGTCCTCGGGCGTCATGGGGGTGGGCTCCTGACCGGGCGGCTTCGAGATCCGACGATACGCGGAGATCTGGTCGTCGGAGAACTTGTCGCGCTTGCCGGGCCCGAGGATCTTCTCGTAATTGAACTTGGCATCGAAGATCTGCCGCTTGCCGGCACGGTCGACGACCAGATCGGGAAAGCGCACGGTCCTCTGCGAGGGGTGATCCTTGAACAGTGAGCACACCTGACGGATGAAATTGCGGGAAGGTTCTCCGGCGGCATTCAGCTCGACCGGCGGGTGCGAGCCGTTGAGCGAGAGTAGCGTATTGACCAGCTTGTCCAGCACGTTGCCCTCCATCATCGGCTCGATGGGCACGGGCGGCTTCCTCAGATCGGTGGGCATGAAGTAGGGCTGTTCCGGCGAGATGCCCTCGCCCAGCTTGCCCTCCTGCTTCAGCTTGTTCAGGCGGTCCTCGAAGTCCTTGGACGCGCGACCGGATCCGCGCAGCTTGCCCTTGTCGTACTCGGCCTGCGTCTCGCACAGCGCCTGGCAGATCGCGTTGGCCTCGGCCTCCGTCAGGCCCGCGTCCATCAGCGCCTGCTGCACGACGCCCGCCAGATTGGCCGCGTTCTCGTGGTTGTGGAACATCTTGTCCGTCAACCGCGCGGCGCCCTTCCCGTTCAGGTTGACGTCGAAGGAATACAGGATCCAGGTCGCCTCCTTCATGAAGGTGCTGGACTTGACCCCGCCCAGCGTGCCGGCGTTGTCCCCGTTGGACATCGCGAACTTCGATCCCTTGATGGCCGCCATCGTCTTGTCGCCCTTGACCGTCGTCGTGCCGTCGGACAGCGTGATCGACTGGGCGATGTTGGGATACGGGATCGGCACGGGACCTCCCGGGCTGGGGGTCTTGCAGACGTCGGGGATGGTCGCGACGCTGATGCCGTTGCTGAACTTGTGCACCAGCGAGTTGACCGTTCCGTTGACCTTGATGGTGACCGGCATGGCGTCAGTCGATCCGGCTGCGAAGCACGGGCCACAACTGCGCGTGGAAGGTACCGCACAGGCCGAGCAGTCCGTCGAGCAGGTCCGGGTGCGCCCGGAACCGCCACAGGCTCCAGGTCAGCCGGTTGTCCAGCCAGTCGATCTCCTCGTCGTACTGGAAACCGCACTTCAGCGGATCGACGGGCGCAACCCCGTAGGCCCCCGATGAGGCGGCGTGGGCCCAGAACCGCAACAGCTCGTCGATGCCCGCCTTGGCATCGTCCGGAGGGATGCCGTCAAAGGTCAGGTCCAATTCGAACTGGTCCTGGCCTTCGTGCGAGATCTCCGCCTCGAACGGCAACGGCATCGTCGCGGGATAGGCGTGATCGAGCGTTGTCTCCTTCGCCAACCGGTACCGGCAGGCCCGGCCATCGCCGGACACCTCGATCCGCCGCAGCAAGGTGACGACGTCGCTGCCCATGAACTGGCTCGCCAGGACCGACACGGCGCCGTCCACCGCCGGCCACCCCTTGAGCTTCCACGCGAAATCGTCCTTGCCCACCCGGACGGACTTGAACAGCGGCGTCATCGGATCGAAGTCGCTTGCCGGCAGCACGCCCAGAGCACCGGTCGCACCGAGCACCCCGAAGTTCATCAGCTTGCCATGCAGCAGCGGACGGACCTCGTCCATCGGCAACTCGTCGTTCACCACGAAGCGCAGATGCGTCGTGACATCCGGGCCGAACAGGGGCTCCTCGGACAGGAGGAACTCGAACGGCAGCTCATAGGCAGTCGACAGGGTCATGCGCGGCGGACCTCAATGCAGTTCATGAAGGAAGCGTCGTTCGTAGCGGTCCAGCAGGTCGGCGTTGTCGGCGAAGCGGGCCCGTTGCAGCGCCAGGTCGTCGAAAAGCGTCATCGGTTCGAGGAACCGGGCCATCGCGCCGTACTGCGCGGCAGTCGGACCGTCGTGAACCCAGCCGGCAAACGGCGAGCCGGGAACCTGCAGACGCCATCGCCCGCGTGCCGATGCGGCCACCACGCCCGCGGCGCGTAGACCGACGAGTTCCTCTTCGCCGCCCGCGCGTTCGACCAAGGCATCGTCGAGCAGCACCATCCAGCGCGCACCCCGGCAGCGCCCGCCGATCTCCAGGCGTGTCGCGCCGTTGGTCGACACGTCCAGGGGTGGCACGCGCAAGCCCCAGCCGCCAGTGCCGGCGGAGGGCTCATCGTCGGGGTCGCGTGGACTCGCCAACGCGGGCGCCAGATAGCCGCTCTCCAGCGGACCCGCCAGCAGGACGCCCATCAGCGCCTCCAGATGGTCCGGCCAACGCGGCTGCGCGCGCAGCGCATCGATCGAGAGCTCGGCCTGCCACCAGTGCCGCACCGGGCTGCCGGCCACTGCCGCATCGGCGTCGGCGACGAACTCGACCGATTGCTCGGCCGCCATCGGATCCGTGCCGGCGCAATACTCGGCGGAGAACAGGCGCCGCGCCCGCCCTGTATGCGAGCGCCGCCACGCGGCAATGTGCGCGAGGAATTGCCCGGCCTCCGCACTCCGATAGCGACCCGCGCCCGCACCGATCATCGCGGCGCCGGGCAGCGACCGCCACAGCGGGGAGGTCAACCACGCACTGCTGGCGCGCTCCGCCCAGGCGACGAAGTCTTCCAGCGGACCTACGCAGAACGCAGCGGCGGTCAAGGTCATGCGCACGGGCGGCATGGTCGGCGCCTTCAAACCGGCAGCGGCGGAAGCGACGGCAGCTTCGTGACCGACGACACCACCTTCCCGGCCTTGTTCCAGGCCGAATGGATCACCGTCGGCTGGCCGTCGCCGGTGTAGCGCCCATAGGCCCGCTGCTGCTTGTTGGACATCTTCCCCTTGCCGCCGCAGTTGAACTTGAAGTCGATCGCCTTGGCGATGTTGTCCTTGGTGATGGGGAGCTTGGGGTCCTTCAGCACGAGCACATCGGCGACGAAGTTGCCCATGCCGCCGGCCGCCTTCAACGCGTTCTTGAACACGTCGCCCCAGCGCCGCACCAGTGAGCGCCCCACCAGGGCGACGCTGGTCTCGTAGACCTTGCGGGCTTCGTCGCGGGCCTTGCGAGCGACGCCCTCCAGCGCCTGGCCCTGCCGGTTGAACGCCACCTCCGAACGCAGCGGCGAATTGGGATTCTTCTTGTTGTACTCGTTGATCGAGTCCTCGCAGCACTGGTGCTTGCTTGAACCGAGCGCCGTGCAGGCCTTGCCCTTTGGGGGATTCGACGGGCTGTAGCCCGCCTTGCGGTTGATGGCGTCGTTGCAGTCTTCAGCCAGCTTCTGCAGATCCGCGTCAGTCACGCCGCCGAGTGCCTGCACGACGCCCGCCAGGTTGGCCGCGTTCTCGTGGTTGTGGAACATCTTGTCGGTCAGCCGCGCCGCGTTCTTCTTGTTCAGCTTGACGTCGAAGGAGTACAGGATCCACGTGGCTTCCTTCATGAAGGTACTGGACTTCACACCACCCGCGACGCCGGCGTTGTCGCCGTTGGACAGCGCGAATTTCGAGCCCTTGACCGCCGCCATGGTCTTGTCGCCACGGACCGAGGTCGTGCCGTCGGACAGCGTGATGGACTGGGCGATGTTGGGATAGGGGATGGGCACCGGCCCGCCAGGACTGGGCGTCTTGCAGACATCGGGGATGGTGGCCACGCTGATGCCATTGCTGAACTTGTGGACCAGCGTGTTGACCGTACCGTTGACCTGGATCGTGATCGACATGGCCTCACCCCCCACCGAGACGATCCAGCAGCCTTCGCTGCCGCCACGCCGGCGCATCCACCGGGAACAGCGGCGTCCCCGGCCGCAGCAGGCACAGGTGCAGCGCGGCGAGCGCCCTCGCCCGCTGCTGTCCGCCGTGCAGCACGCGCAGGCAGTGCACTTCGCTCAGCGGCTGGCCGAGGAACAGCCGGCCGTCCGGCGACAGCGTCGGCAGCCGCGACTGGTGCGCCAGCCACCAGGCCCGCACCTGCTCGACATGCGGCCACGGCAGCGCGACGTCCACCGGCACTTCGACGTCGTCGTCCTCCGGGTCCTCGTTCGGGCCTTCCTCATGGTCCTCCGGCGGCGGCGCTTCCAGGCCGTCGATATTCACGTCCGCGCCGGCGATCAGGCAGAAGGCCTCCAGCGCGATGCGCGCCGACGCGGGCTTGGCCATCTGGTCGATCAGCCACGGCACGTAGCGCAGTTGGCCCGACAGGCCCGCGCCGATGATGCGCAGCCGCGCCGCGCCCGCCATGGTCTCGGCCTCGACCAGCAGGCGATGGCCCTCCTGCACCGGCAGCGCGAGCACCGCCAGCCGGAACGCGTCCATCTGCCGCGTGCCCGGCCGCAGCGCGGCGCCAGTCAGCGCGGCCAGCGCCTTGCCCCGATCGCCCAGCAGCACGCCGGCCCACAGCGCCCAGTAACGCGGCTCGCTCTTCTCGTCGCCAATCAGCTCGAGCACCGGCTCCAGCCCCTCGACGCGTCCGAGCTCGCCCGCCAGCCGCAACGCCCGCGCGCGCTCGCCGGCATTGGTCGAGCGCATCGACACCGCCCAGCGCTCGCCCGCGTCCAGCCGGTGCGCGCCGTAGGCCTCCAGCGTCAGGCGCCGGCTCAGCGAGTCCTCGGGCGGCATCAGCGCTTCGGCCTTGAGCGCCTCGTTCGCGCCGACCCAGCCCAGCGCAGAGGCAAGACCTGGCGCCGCCTCGGGCGCTTCCTTGGCGCGTCGCACCAGCGCCGGCCAGTCGTCCGGCCGTCCGTTGAGCGCCAGTACCCCGGCGACGAAGAAGTCCTCCGCGCAGTCGTTGACCAGCGCGGCCTGGCACGGCGGCCAGGCCTCCTCGCCGGCTTCGGCCAGACCGTCGATCTGCGCGGCCAGCTGTTCGTCCAGATCGGCGAACTGCTGCACCGAGTAATGCGGTGCGTCCAGCGCGTCGCGACGCTGCGTCCAGAGGAAGGCCGCCTCGTCGCGGTAGGTCTCGATCTGGTCGGCGGTCACCGGCGCTGGGAGACCGGCCTCGATGCGGGCGTTGTCCATCGTCATGCCCGCACCGCCACGTCGGCGCGGATCACCGCCGCGCCGCGCCCGCCGCCGTCGGAGCTGCCCCAGAGCAGCGTCAGCGGTCCCTTCGCATGGCCCTTGCGGCAGGCCGAGGCCGCCAGCAGCAGATGCAGCGGCAAGCCCGCCGCGCCCACGTCGCCCCAGCAGTCCGCCGGCGCGAGGAAGTCGGTCGGATCGCGCAGCCGGTCGCGCACGCGCAAGCCGCAGAAGCCGTATTCATCGGCGCGGTACGCCTCGCCGTTCATGTCGCAGACCACGTTGTCGATCACCCCTGCTCCCGCCACTTCATCCAGCGCGCGGCGCAGCGCCTGCGTCAGGCCTTCGCCGATGCAGACCTCGCCGCTCTTGTTCAACTTCGATTCGCGGCCGAGTCCGACCGCGAGCACATCGGCCCAGCCGCCCGACACCGCCGTGCCGGCAGTCGCCAGCAGCAGCGCGCCCGCCGCCTCGCCCGGGATGAAGCCCCAGGCGTTGTTCAAGGGCCCCGCCCCGTGGAGCTGCTCCTCGGCCTCGAGCCATTCGAGCGTCTCCGGCGCCAGATACGAGTCCACACCCGCGACGACGACGGCATCGGCCTGGCCGGCGCGCAGCCACGTGCGCGCCTGGTCGAGCGCCTCGAAGCCGCCCGCATGGCCGCTGGCGAAGAACTGGAACGGGCCAAGCCGGGTGCCGAGGCGGTCGCGGCACAGCGCGCGCAAGGCGTCGGTCGCGTCGGCCGCGCCGGCCGACTCGGCCACTGCGCCGGGACCTCCCGGACGGGCCGGCGGCCCAGCGACGGCGACGCCGATGCGCCCGTCCTGGAGGCCGGTGTCCGGGCGCGTCGGCACGAGAAGGTCCGACAGCGCCTCCGTCAACGCTGGCGCCAGGAGCGCCACCAGTCGCTCAGCGCCGCGCAGGCCGGCATCGACGCCTGCCACCTGCGCCACGCGCATCGGCTCGCCGGCGGTGTCGATCATGTAGGCGTGCTCGCGGAAGCCGCACAACCCGGCACGCACTGCGGCGGCGGTCGACCGCGCATCGCCGCCCACCGGCGTGAAGGCGCCGATCGCCAGCACGCGCAGCGCCGGCTGGGCCGAAGAGGCCGAAGAGCTTGGCGACACGGGAGCCCTTGTTTGCTGAGGCATGTCAGACCGCCTCCGTCCGACGGCCGTCGGCATCGACGCCTTCGGGCTCCGGCGCGCCGAGCACGCCGTCGCGCAGGTCCTGCTTGAGCCAGATGCGCGTGCGCTCCAGCTTGAGCACGCGCGGATGGCAGGGCAGCGCGCTGTGGAACACCAGCGAGACCCGGCGTTCGTCGGGCGCGAGGATCACGGTGTGCAGCCGCGGCGGCGTGTGGACCTCGCGATGGCCGTCGTTGAAGAAGGTCTCCAGGCCGAGGAACACGCGCGGCAGCGCGAAGCGCCACTGGCCGCCGCCCGGCGTCAGGTTCAGCAGTGCGACCGGCTCGCCGCCGCGCAGGAAACCCGGGTGCTGCTGGTCCGGCGGCGCGCACTGGTAGTGCCGGTCGTCGAAGTCGTCCGGCAGCAGCGGCAGGCGCTCGCGCTGCCATCGGTCGTCGTAGGTGCCGGCGAAGCGGCGGCGCTCGGTCCAGTGGCTGCACAGCGCGCCGAAACCCACCGGCACGGGCCGGTCCTTCCAGCCGCGGATCAGGTGATCGGGGTCCTCGATGTTGGGCAGCGGCCGGCCGTCGACGTGGTCGCCGGCGACCGCATAACCCCGCCCCAGCGGATTGCGCTCGTCCCAGTTCGCGGGCTCGGCCTCCGGATCGACGCCGCCGAAGGCGCGCTCCCACACGACCGGCATGCGCGTGAAAGGCGCCGGCCGGCCGATGCTCCGGCCCTCCCAGACGCGATCGCCGAAGACCTTCAGGACCTTCGCGCGACCGCCCACCGCCACGCCGACGTCGAGCTCCGTCACCGGCATACCGCCGGGCGCATGCGCCTGGCCGTCGACGATGACGTCGGTCGCTGTTTTGGTACGGATCAGGTCCGCGTCCGCCGTCAGGCTGGTCGAGGCCGCGTCGCCGCGATGCGCCGGGCCGCGCAGCACCTCGGGCTGCGTCTCGGCCACGCGCGGCGTGCCGTCCGGCTGCAGCGTGAAGCTCGCCTTCACGGCCACCAGCCAGATCTCGGTGCCGTCGCGATCGCGCACCCAGCCGCGCTCGGCGGCGAACGGCGTGCGGTTCTGCAGTTGCCACATGGGGAATCCTGACGGGGTCGAGGACCGTCAGTTGATGTCGACGAACGCACCCTTGATGCGGTTCGCGCCGCTGGAGCGGCTCAGCACGTAGGTGCCCCGGATCAGGATCTTGCCGGCGGCGGTCAGCACGATGCTGGCCTCGCCGCAGCGCAGCTCCACCTGCTTCGCACCGTTGAGCACGACGCGCTCGCCGTCGACAGTGACGGTCTGGCCGCGGCGCGTCAACGCCACGCCGGGCTGCGGATCGAGCCCCTCCACCGCCGTTTCCAACGCGGTCTCCACCTCGGTCTCCACGGGGGCCGCCCGGGGCGCGACCTCCGGTTCCGCATGCCGCATCGCGCGGCCCAGGATGACCGGTCGGCTCGGGTCGCCGCGTTCGAGCGACACGATGACCTCGTCGCCCTCGTCCTCGACCTTCAGGCCGACGACGGACATCGCGACCACGGGCGGCAGGCCCTTGGCCATGCGGACCAGGAAGCGGCCCTGCGCGTCGAAGCCGCAGAACATGCCGACCAGCACGCCGGCGTCGACCAGCCGCACGCGGTCCATGAGGTGTTCCGCGGCGGCGACGGCCGCGCGGGTCGGGTCGCCGCGACGGCGGTTGGGCGGGGGGGCCGCGCCCATCGGTCCCGCGTTGTCAGCTTGCTCGGCCATGTCAGTTCTCTCCGATCTTGGCGCCCTTGACGGCGACGCCGCCGCTGCCCTTGATGCCCACGGTGCCGCTGGCCTTGATGGTGATCTTGGACGCGGAGATGGTGATCCCGCTCGAGTCCATCACGATCTTGCTGCCGCCGGCCTTGAGCGTGATCGAGGGGGCCTCGATCGTGGCGCTGCCGCCGGCCTTGGTCTTGTAGGTGCCCTTGGCGGTCTGGCCGATGGTGGCGGCCGACAGCTTGTGCGGTCCGCCGACGCCGATGGACTGCAGCGCGCCGACGTTGACCCGCTGCAGCCCGCCGATGGAGACCATCTGCGCGCCGCCGACGTTGATCGCCTCGGCCGCGCCCACCGTGTGCATGCGGCCCGCGCCGACAGTGTGCGCCTCGGCGATGGAGATCGTGGTCGTCTGCGCGCCGTTGACGGTGTGGCTGCGCACGCCGTTGACGGTGACCGTCTGGCCGGCGTTGATCGTCACCGTCTCGCCGCCGTTGACGGTCTCGGTGCGATGCGCGCCGATGGTGATGGTCTCGGCCGCGCCGACGGTCTCGGTGCGGCTGGCGCCGACGGAGGTGGTCTCGTTGGCGCCGACCGTCTTCGAGCGGTTCGATCCGACGCTGATCGTCTGGTTCACGCCGACGGTCTGCGTCTGGTTGTTGCCCACGGTCTCCGAGTCGTCCACGTCGACCGTGTCGGTGCGGTTGTTGTGGATGGTGGAGGTCTGGTCGTGCTCGATCGTGGTGGCCATGTCGTACTGGCCGTGGATCGTGATCATCTCCTTGCCGGCGGTGTCGTCCATGGACATCTCGTTGTAGCCGGCGCCCTTGTGGGTCTTGGACTTCAGACCGCTGATGACGGCGGCGGCCGGCAGCGCGTACGGCGGCATCTGCTCGGCGTTGTAGACGCGGCCGGTGATGAGCGGCTGGTCGGGGTCGCCCTCGACGAAGTCGACGACGACCTCCTGCCCGATCCGCGGGATGGACACGCCGCCCCAGCCCTTGCCGGCCCAGGGTTGCGAGACGCGGATCCAGCAGGAGCTGGTCTCGTTGCGCTGACCGCGGCGGTCCCAGTGGAACTGCACTTTGATGCGGCCGTACTTGTCGGTGAAGATCTCCTCGCCCGAAGGCCCCGTGACGATCGCGGTCTGTGGGCCGGGCGCCATCGGCTTGGGCGTGCGGCGCTCGGGACGGAACTGCTGGTCGGCGGGGATGGCGTTGAAGCGGCAGCGCAGCTCGGACTCGCCGGAGGCCGACTCGGTCGACGCCTGGCGCATCTGCGTGATCGTGCCGGTGATGAGGTACTTGGCGTTCTGGTCGTCGCGCGGATGGCGGCTCAGGGACAGCAGGTGGCCGGTGCGCACGCCCTGGGCGTTGGTGTCGCCGTCGAAGCGGGCGAAGGCGGTCTGGATCTCGTCGAGGCGGTCCTCGACGTACTGCGCGCCGTCGCTGCCCTGCACGTAGCCGCCGGGGTAGTCGAAGACCTCGCCGTCGGACAGGTCGTAGTCGCGGGCGCGGTCCAGCTTGGCCTCCAGCGAGGTCGAGGGCCGCTCGAAGTCGTAGTCGGTGATGACGACCTTGCCGGGCTTGAGGCTCTCCTGCGTGACCCAGGTGTCGACGTATTCGAGTTCGGGCGGCGCGTTGTTCGTGCCGCCGTAGAACGGCAGCGTCTCGCAGCCGGGGGCGCAGTCGTGGGCGGAGGCGGCGTCGGTCAGGACCAGCGTGTGGCCGGACTCGTCGTGGGTGAAGTACCAGTAGATGCCCTCGTTCTCGAGCAGCCGGGCGACGAAATTGAAGTCGGTCTCGCGGTACTGGACGCAGTAGGTCCAGGGCCGGTAGGCGCGCATCAGCTTGAACTCATGGCGGGCGACCGGGTGGTCGTCGAAGACCGCCTTGACGATGTCGGGGACGGTCATCTCCTGGAAGATGCGGCAGTCGGCGGTGCGCGTGAGCAGCCACAGCCAGGGGCGCATCGTCATCTGGTAGACGGTGTGCTTGCCCTCGAAGCCGGTCTGGGCGAAGCGGGTGACGTAGCCGGCGAGGTGGCGCGGCGCGTCGTCACGCAGGGCCATGGTCAGCGTCGCGGACTTGCCGAGCAGTTCCGAGGCGCGGATGTCCTTGCGCTCGCTGAGCAGGGTCAGCGTGGTCTCGCCGAGGTCGCTCAGCGCCTCGCGCGACGCGCAGGCGTGGACGCGGAGGACATCGTCGTCGAGGGCGGTCTTGAGGCGGAATGGAGCTGCCATGGGCGGACCGTGAGGGCGGACCTGAGCAATCGGTCCGTCACGGTAGGCCTGTGCGCAGAGCGCCGGAAGCGACCAAAGTCATTCGCGAGGGCACCCCATGTAAACGGGTGATACCGGGCCCCCAGGCGTGTCACCGGTGTGGGTGACGCGTGCGCCCCGACGGCCCTGGATGGGTGCGGCGGCGCACGTTCGAGCCGTTACATCGGCAGCGTCATCGAGACGGTGATGGTGAGCACGGCGCCGTCGTCGGCGTAGTCGGCGGTGAGCTCGCGGCCCTCGACCTCCCACTGCTCCCACTCGAAGACGCCCTCTTCCTCCTCGCCGTCGGCGGCTTCACCGTAGGCGGCGATGGCGGCGTCGCGGGTGTCCACCGGCGTGGTCGCGAAGGGGCCGTTGCCCTTGTAGGGATCGACTTCCTCGCTGCCTTCAGGGTAGTAGAAGATCGCGCTCAGCACGTGGGTGCCGGTGCCCAGTGGCTCGCCGTAGTCGACCGCGTGGGTCTCGCGCGGGGAGAAGGACAGCACGACGCCGGCCTCCTTCAGGTGCACGAAGCCGGCGCGAATCTCTTTCTTGCGCTTCTGGGAGAGCTCGGTCGGCGCAGGCGTGCCGGCGGGCGTGGTGTGCGCGAGCACGGCGGCGATGAGCGGAGCGTCGACTTCGGTCAGGCCGAGGAGGCTCGGGAGCTCGGGGAGCGTCAGGATGGAGGTGGTGGTCATGAGGCTGAACGATAACCCGTATTGGGGTCGTCGGGCCGGGTGGACGTCCAGGCAGTCTTCTTCGACCCGAGTTGGGCGAAAGCCATCGTCAAGTTGAGGATTCAGTCCAAGCGACCTCAGAACATCAATTCGGCGGCGTCCAGACCTTGTCGCGGTTGGTCTCCAGCCACTCGCGCACCTCGTGGTCATGGAAGATCTCCGTCCACTGTCCGTCCCGCTTGTAGGCGGCGCCACCGTAGCCAGCGAGCAGGAGCACGCCGTCGCGAGTGGCGAGATTGCCAGAACAAACCTTCACCCCGGAGGGCACATCCGCATCGACCAGGCCTTCGTCCTTCAAGACCCACACACCGTAATCATTGGTGGCCCACAACTCGCCGTCGTACCAGACGAGATCCTTGATCGGGAGCGATATCTGAGCCTTCGTTTTCAACTTCTCCCACTTGTCGCCCAAGCCGCGAAACACGTGGTCACCGGCCGCAACGTACACATTGCCATCCCCGGCGCAACAGACGGCGGACAGTCCCCAGTTGCTCGGGAACTTCATGCGCTTCCAGACCTGTCCGGACAGATGCCAGATGTCGCCCGGATCACCGACGGCATAGAGATCCTCTGGGCCGAACCCATCGAAGTCGACAAAGCTGATCTTGTACTCGTCGGGTTCCGGCATCGGCTCCCCCACAAGGTCCCACTTCCCCGGCGCGGTACGTACAAACAGCTGACGCGCGGTGCTGCTGGCGAAGAGCCGACCGCCGAAGCTGCGAGCGCGACTGAAGCCGCCTCGCTTCACTCCGCCTTCGAACTGGGACGGAATCGGGCCTTCAAACCCGTCACTGCCCGGCGTGGGGGACCATGCCTTCGAAGTGCTGTCCAGCACGACGACTTTCTCCTCGGGGGCGAAGGCAACGCCACAGACGCTCGCGCCCAGACCGCGAAGGTGGCCGATTCCCCACTTCTTCTCATCAGGATTCTTCAGGTTGAGACTCAGCAGGCGTTTCGCCAGGCGCCCTTCTCCGGGCGCCTCCCGCCCATCCCGCCACCCGGGATGCTGCGTGTAGTCCTCGCGCGCCAGCAGATAAAGGATGTCGCGATTCTTTATCGCGCAGTCGATGACGTTGAAACCAGCCATCCGGGGCAGGAGATGCTCACTCGCAATGCTCACGACATGCCTCCGCCTTCGCATTGTCTCGGGAGCCCTTGCCAGAAGACCATGAGGGACCTTCAGCCCTTGAACGCTCGCCAGAGCGACGGCAGTTCCAGCGTCATGCCGAGATTGGGATCCAGCAGCCGCATGCCCTGAAACTCCAGAGGTCGCAACTGGACGCGATCGGACGGCACAGCATCCGGTTCGATCCCTTCGACGATCGCGGCCTGAACACAGACGCCCTGACGCCACCGCAACAGCAGCGGCAAATCGGGGGGAATGAAGTCGTCGAGGAACTCGGCATGCTCCTCCAGGTCCAGCCAGAGCGGGACGATGTGCGGAGGAAGCATGCGACTCAGTGTTTCAAAACGAGGCTGCAAGACCTGGCACCGACTGCACCACCCCGACGCGCCGATCACGGTCAGGAATTCGGCGTCAGGACGCGCCAGGCGCCGTGCAATCTCTGGCGCGTGATCCCAGGGATTCAACGGTTCGTTCATGCCTTCACTCTGGCTCACCAGTTCCAGCTCGTGGTGCCCAGCGTCGCAAGCGCGCGATCCTGGGCGGGAGTCGGCGCGCCGACATCGAAACACGGCCCCGGCCCACGTGCGAGCTGCAGGAGCAGCGCAGCCTGCCAGCGTTGCTGCTGAGAGGCCTTCGCGTTGCCCAGCATCTGAAGCAACGACGATTCGGTGACCGCCTCACCGCCGAGGTATCGGCGGGCGGCGTCGAAACTCGACGACAAGGCGGACCACTCTCGGCTCAAGACCTCGACGTCGGGCCAGAGCAGCGCACCGTCCGGGTCCCGTTTCGCAGCCGCCGGCACGTAGGGGTTG
Source organism: Mitsuaria sp. CC2 (assembly GCF_048957715.1). Classification (NCBI taxonomy): domain Bacteria; kingdom Pseudomonadati; phylum Pseudomonadota; class Betaproteobacteria; order Burkholderiales; family Sphaerotilaceae; genus Roseateles; species Mitsuaria sp. CC2. The sequence continues at coordinate 48,268 of NZ_JARVXN010000044.1, forward strand.
TCCATTGCCTCGTCGGCGTCGTCGGGGGGCTCCGGCGCCTCACGCCAGCGCTGATGCCCGATGCGCGCCCCGGTGATGTGCGCGAAGACGTCGCCTGCGAGGCGGGCCAGATTGCTGGACGGCTCGACGAAGAAACGTCGGATTTCATCCTCCTGGCTCTGATGCGCCATGCACTGCAGCAACACCGACAACCAGCGCGGATCGCCCTGCAAGCGGATGGCTCGCAGCGCCTCGCGCCACCGCTGTCGATCCTCATTGCCTTCGACCAACATTCGCTCGATGGCAGGCACAGTCGTCGCGGGCGCGGCGCGCCAGAGCCAGACGAGCAGTTCCTCGTCCGCGACCTGCTCCGGCGCCGTGATCCAGGCATCGAGCAGGACGGCCTCGGCCTGCCGCCAAGCGACACCGCCGTCGGCCGCGGACCCGATCAGACGTCCAATCGCCGCCGCGGCGACGCGCTTGGTCTCCATGCAAGAAGAAGGTTCATTGAGAACTGCCAGCAACGCGGGCAAGGCCTCGGCGATGCCGCAGGCCCCCGCCAGTCTGGCAGACTCGATGATGACCGATGGCTCGGCGCCCTTGGGCAATGCATCGTGGATCAACGGCGCCTGGAGCGTCGGCATCGAATACGCCGCGATCAAGGCAGCGCGTCGCCATAGCGGCGATCCCTGCTGCCACCAATGCAGGGCGAGCTTCTCGGACAGCGGGTCGCCACGACGGCGCGCCGCGCTCGCCAGACCGATGGCGATCGCATCGCCTCGCCCGGCCTCGGATTGGGCTTGGGCCAGGACCTGAAGTTCTTCCAGCCAGCCCGGCGAGCCGACCTCCATCGCATGCAAGGCCAGTGTGCCCGCCACGAACGACTCGTCGCTGGTGCCCCACCGGTTCAGCCGGGTCTTCGCGGCCGACCAGGCCACATCGCCGATGGGCGCGCGCGCCTGCGCGGATTCGAGCTGTGCAACACGCAAGCCCTCGAGATGCGCGTCGAGGAGACGCTCCATGCGCTGGAGACTCTGCCAGTCGTGCTCCGTGGCGGAGATCGCGTCACCGTGGCGGGCCCAGTAGAACGAGGCGTCTTCCGCGTGGCGCTGCACGATTGCCGGGATCACGCGCAGTTGCCCGTGGTCCGATTGAGCGGGAACGTGCGTCATGTCCGGGCCCTCGCCAAGCGCGTTCGAACCATCACTTCGGCGGCGTCCAGACCTTGTCGCGATTGGTTTCGAACCACTCGCGCACCTCGTGGTCATGGAAGATCTCCGTCCACTGTCCGTCCCGCTTGTAGGCGGCGCCACCGTAGCCGGCGAGCAAGAGCACGCCGTCGCGAACGGCGAGATTCCCCGAGCAGACCTTTACCCCGGAAGGCACATCGGCAGGGATCAGTTCATCGCCCTTCAGCGTCCAGATCCCATAGTCGCTGGTCGCCCACAGTTCGCCTTCGTACCAGACCAGATCCTTGATAGGCAACGACATCTGATCCTTGGTCTTCAGCCGTTCCCACTTGTCGCCTGCCCCGCGATAAATGACCGTGCTGGCTGCGATGTACACGTTGCCATCGGGCCCGCACTTCACCGCAGACAAGCCCCAGTTGCTCGGGAACTTGCAGCGACGCCAGGCCTTGCCATCGAAATGCCAAAGATCGCCACTGCCGCCGACGGCATAGACGTCGTTCTCGGAGAATCGGTCGAAGTCATGGAAGCCGCAGTCTCGGAAATCGGACTCGCTCACGGGAATGGCGGCTCCAACAAGCTCCCAACTTGAAGGTCCGACTCTCTTGAATAGCTGTCGCTGCGTGGCACAGGCCAACAGCTCGCCTCCGAAGGCCTTTGCCCGATTCACCGAGCCGGCCAGCAGACCACCGTTTCCCTTGTAGGGAATCCCAGGCTCGAAGCCGTTCGAGTTCGGGTTCTGCGCCCAGACCTTCGCATCCGCGTCGACGACGAGAATCTTCTCTTCGGGTGCATAGCTCATCGCACACACGCTCGTGTCCATCCCGGCGAGGTGCATGTGCCCCCACTTCTTGTCTTCCGCATTGTTCAGCCGGAGCACGAAGATGCGCTTGGCAAGCTTTCCCTCTGGAGGAGCGTCCTGCGAATCGCGCCAGCCCTTTCTCTGTGTGTAGTCCTCGCGCCCAAGCAGGTAGAGCGTGTCCTTGTCCTTGACTTCACAGTCGATGAGGTTGTAGCCCGCAATACGCGGTCGGAGTGTCTCGATCGCAATTCCCATCAGAAGTTATCTCCAGCAGAGTTGTCGGCATCCGCGCCGCCCATCCCGTCGTGGGCGCGCAGCTTGGCATTTGCGCAGTCCTTGTAGTACTCGTCCAGTTGCTTTTTCAGGCACTCGGGATTGCAGTCCGACGCAGGAGCGATCGGTTTCGGCTTCGAGATCGCGTCGACAGCATCGTCTCGGGCCGTCGCGTAGTCCAGCGTGGTCTGCCCCGCCTTCTTTCGCGCGTCCATGATCTGCTTCAAACGCGAGTGGACGTATCCATGACTGCCATGGCTATTGTTCACCCCTTCGACGCAGATGGTAGGAGCCGATCCATGTTTCCCTGCATAGCAGGGTTGACCTTCGAACATCGCGCCAGGCAGGACATGGTGCCCGGTCTGCCCCGGACAGCATCCCGTGCCATTGCGGGAAGACTTGATCGCTCCCGTCTGGTTGTAGGGCACCAGCTGGCACTTCCGAGCGCGCAGGCAGGGATCGGTCGCCGCCCGCATCGTCATCGCCTCGGAGACGAATTGGCTGGGGTTGTTGCGATACTCCTGCAGCTTCTGCTTGGCGAGGTCCTGCAACTTGTCGACATTCAACAAGTCGTCCAAGTGTTCCATCGCCTGCGGTCCGAGCTTCTGTGCAAGCTCGGTCGCCGTTGAAACCACATCCGCGACCGTCCACGCGGCCATCCCCGCCGTGACCACGGTGCCGACCCCGGTGACCGCCGCGGCGCCGCCGACGACATTCTTGGCCACGGAGCGCAGCGCCAGTCCGCCGAGCTTTCGCACCATGTACCAGGGGCTCAACTGGGCCTTGGCCATCTCAAGGATCTCGCCGAAGACAGCCTGCGCGACGAACATCTTGTCGTTGGCGATCTTGTCGAGGAATCCTTCGAACTCCTTCTGCGCGTTCTGGAAGTACTTGCTGCCCATGGCTGGCTTGACCCAGAGCCCATCGCAGTTATCTTCCATCCATGCGTTGTCGGCCCCCTTCTTGTGGGTGTAGCCGTAGGCCTTCTTGGCGGCGGCATCGGGGATGGTGATGATCTTCCCAGCCCCCTGCACGATCTTCTTGAACGGTGCCCTCTTCTGCTTGGCCGCGCGCTTCTCATCACCCTTGTCGGCGCAGGCCCGCTCCATCTGCTGGCGATCCTTCGCGCAATCGTGGTCGTTCTGCCAGATGCTCCGGTACTTCTGCACCAGCGCATTGGCCGGGCTGTTGTGGTTGTGTGTGACCGTGTCGAGGTGCCGCGCCACCCCCTTGCCTTCGACCTTGACGTTCATCGACCAGGTCGCGAAGTGCCCCTTGCCCTTGATTTGGCCGCTCACCGTGCCCTTCTTGAGCCCAGGCGTCGCCGGTTCGTTGCCATAGCTCGTCGCGAAGTAGCTGTCCTTTTCCAGCGCAGCGCCGGTGCCCTTGAAGAACACCGTGCGCGAGAGGTTGTCCAGGTCTTTTGCCAGCGTCGTGTTGGCGTAGGGCACCGGCACGCCCGGTGGCGGCGGACCCGGGCTGAAGCAGACATCCGGCGCACAGGCGGACGACACGCCGGACGCGCTCTTGGCGGCGATCTCGTTGTCGTTGGCGAAGACGAAATGCGGCATGGTGAAGTCGGATTCCTTGTGGACGGCTGGTGGCGTCAGACGCCCTGCAAGACGACGGCGCAACGGCGCTCGCGCGCGTCCGCGGCCTGGAACAGGAAGTTGCCGCCCGCGGCCCATCCCTTGCGGATCATGTCCAGCGCCAGCGCAACCGCCAGCGGTCCCTGGGCGGCGCCGCAGAGGCCCACGTGGGCGCCCAGCAGCGGCTCCGTGTAGCCGCGCGGCTCGCGCTCACGCAGCACGCGGGACCATGCATAGCTGGACTCGTCCATGAAGAAGGATTCTCCGGCCGACGTATCCAGCCGGTGGTGAATCTCATGAGCGTGAAGACCCGCCTTGCCCAGGGCTGCCCGCAAGGCTTGCGCCAGCCCCTTGCCATGGTTCGGCTCGCCGCTTTCGAAGCTCGCCGGCTCATGGGACTCGCCGGATCCGCGCAGCACCAGCACCGGCTGTGCGCCGTTGGCCGCCTCGTCCGCGCGCCAGCGTCGCAAAACCAGCGCCGCCCCCGCCTCACCGGAGATGAATCCGTCGCTCTGCTGGCTGGATAGCAGCCGCGCCTGCGAGAGGTGGCGTTGGACGTCCGTCACTTCCAGCAGCGAATCCAAGCCCAGCAGCAGCACATGGTCGACATCAGGGAGCGCGAGGGAGGCCTTGGCGCGCTCCAATGCGCCGGCCAGACCGGCGACGCCCCAGGGCAGGATCGCGCTGGCGGCGTGGAAGCGATGGCCAAGGGCCTGCTCGCAGGCCGCATAGCAGTCCTTCAATTCATCGGCGGCATATCCGGCTCTCTCGGTGCCGCCCGCCAGGAGGAGGAAGACGCAGCGGGACGCGACCAGCCCGCCCGCACCGAGCGCGGCTTCCCGAGCCGCCCGGACTGCGATCGTGGCCAGGCGGGTCACGCCGCCATGCACGCTGTCCTCGCCGACCGCACTCAACCCCAGCGACTCGTCGGCAATTCGCGCGCCGAGCAGCGCCTGGCCCACCTGATCGACAAATGCCGTTTCGCGGAAGCCGTCCAGTCCCGCGCGCACTGCGGCGCAGGTCGACGGCCACGTGAGACCCACCGCGCTCACCACGCCGGCGGAGACTACCGCGATCGAAGTCGTTTCACTCATGCCGGGTGCGTCTCCGAGATCGCCGCTGGAACGTCGTCGAGCCCCTCCTCCGGCGTCGCCGGGCGACTGCCACCACAAGTGGCGCAATCCGAATTGCCGCTCACCTGGCCATACCACCAGCGGCTGCTGTAAGGGCCGACGACCACGGTGTGCACCTCACGCAGACTGCGGCGCAGCCGGGTTCGCGCGCGCCAGGTGACGTGAAGCCGCATCGCATCGGTATCGACCACCAAGGTATCGATGTGCGGTTCCATCAGCACCGATTCACGGTCTCGCGTCAGGAGGGCCATCGACATCCGGCGCTTCGGTATGCGGAACCGGTACTGCGCGATGCCGTTCCTGGCAGTCCGGGCCACCGAGGCCGCGAGGTTGACCAAGGTGATCACCTCGCCGCCTCGGGGATAGTCCAACTGCTGATCCTCCGGCGCCGCCTGATGGAAACGGTCATCGAAGTCCGGTGGCAGCAGTGGGAAGATCTCGTCCTTCCAAACCTGGTCATAGGTCCCCGCCCATTGCAGGCGCGGCTGCCAAGCGCGCGCCAGCGGCCCCAACGCTGCAGGCGGCAGCGCCACGTCGGGTCCGTCTGCCACTTCGAGGCGACCGTCTACCCAGCGCTCGGTCCGATGGGCGGGCGCATTCTCCAGCAATCGAAGGAACGCGTCGCGGCCGTACCCGCGACCCACAGGGTTCATCGGATGGACATGGCGCATGGCAGGGTTGTCGACGCCGATCGACTCGGACGAGCAAGTGCCTCCGAAGGCGATGCCATAGTGCAACGGCTGCTCCACGAAGGGTTGTGGCGCGGACAGTTGCCATTGCCGGCCCTGCCGCTGCCATTGGCGCTCCCCGTGGACGCGGATGCGCTTGTCGACCAGGGCCTGTCCCGCGGCGTCCTGCAAGCGCAACGCCACGTCCACCGACAAGGCCGGTTGGGCCAGGCCATCGCGGAACGGCGCGTGCGCGCTGCCCTTGAACAGCAGATCGCAGCGCGGTTTGAAAGGCGCGAGGTCGGCCTCGAAAGTCGGCGCGCTGAAGCCGGGCTCATCGACGAATTCGTCCGAGAGGAGCAGCCCGCCGCCGCGCACCGGTCGAAGCGCGAGGGGCGCCTCAGCCCCGTCTTCCAGTTCGGGCAGCACGTAAGTGCCCTTGGCGATCACGGTCAGCCAGGGCTTGCCATGCTTGTCGGTCGCCTGCGTGGCGTCCACCGCGCAGAGACTGTTGTTGACCACGTGCATGACGTCGACTCAGTTGATGCGCACGGCGGCGCCCTTGATGCGCTGCGTGCCGGTGGCGTGGCTGCTGATGTACTCGCCACGCAGCAGGATCTGGCCATCGGCCGTCAACGTGATGCTCGCTTCGCCGCAATGCAAGGTCAGCTGTTGCGTGGCACCGATCACCACCTCCTCCGCAAGGCCGCCATCGCGTTCCACCATCACTGCGGGGACGCCCGCCGCCGGCGCGCGTTCCGCCGCCGACCGGTCAGAGCCGGGCTGCCAGAGCAGGCCCAGGATCAGCGGTTGGGCGAGACCCGCGCCAAGACTCAGCGCCAGCGGCGCGCCCACATGATCCGCATGAAGAGGGACCACGCTCATCGCTTCCACGCCGTCTTGAGGGCCTGCGGCCCAGCGGACTCGCGGCGCCTCGCCTTCAGACCATGCAAGGAGCTCACCGATAACGATCGAATGACTGGCATCCGGCGTGGCGGGCAGCGAAGACGCACCGAGTCCGCGCGCGTGGCCGCGCATCAACGCATGGAGCATCGAACCCGCTTGGCCACGATCGTCGGCAGGCTCCATCGACGGCGGAGCGGCGGACGGGAGGTCTGACATCGAGGGCATCGCGGGGTTCATGCGTTGTTCTTGATGTTCTTGCCCTTGAGCTGCATGTCGCCCTTGGACTCGCCGAAGTACTGCCCGGCGGCTAGCACGTTGATGTCGTGGCCGTTGATGGTGATCGTGCCGTCCGATTTCAAAACGATGCTGGCTTTTCCCACCGTCAGACTGAACTCGTCACCCGCGGTGATGGTGTAGGTCGTGCCAACACTGGTGGTCTTGCTGCGGCCGACCTGGGTCCCCTGCGTCAAACCGACGCTGGTGTTCATCAAGCCGCCGACGGTGGTCTGATAAGCCGCCCCGATCGTCAGCGCCTTGCCCAGTCCGATGGTTTCGGCCTTGGCCAGACCGATGGTCTCGGCCTTCGCCATCGAGATGGTCTCGGTCTTGTTCCCGCCGATCGTCACCGACCGGTTCGACCCGATGCTGATCGTCTCGTTGATGCCGACGTCTTCCGTGCGGTTCATGCCGATGGAGATCTTCTCGTCGAGGTCGACGCGCTCGGTGCGGTTCTTGTGCACCGTGATCGTCTCGTCCAGATCGACCGTCTCCGTGCGGTTGCCCTTCACGAACACCGTCTCATGCCGGTCGATCGTCTTCGTCCGGTCCCGTCCGACCCAGTGCGTCTCGTCGTTCTCGACCTCGATGTCCTGGTTCTTCTCCGCGTGGATCCACAGCTGCTCGTCGCCGTGCTTGTCCTCGAACCGGATCGCGTTGGCGTTGCCGTAGCTGCCACCCTTGGTCGAACGCGTCAGGAAGCCGCTCTGCGTCGCGTTGGCCGGCAGGTCCCACGGCGGCAGGTTCTCGCCGTTGTAGGTCCGCCCCATGATGATGGGCGCGTCCGGGTCGCCTTCGATGAACCCGATGATCACTTCCTGCCCGATGCGCGGGATGTGGATGCCGCCGAAGTTGGACCCCGCCCACGGATGCGCCACGCTCACCCAGCACGAGCTGCGCTCGTCGCTCTTGCCGCGCCGGTCCCAGTGGAATTGCACCTTCACCCGACCGTACTTGTCGGTGTGGATCTCCTCGCCCGCCGGGCCGCTCACGATGGCCGTCTGCGGCCCCGCCACCAGCGGCTTCGGCGTGCGCCGCGGCGGCCGGTACTGCTGCGCCGCCGGGATGCAGTTGAAGCTGCAGCGCAGCCCCGTCTCGCCCGAGCCGGCCTCGTTGGCCGCCTGGCTCAGGCTGATCTGCGTGCCCGTGATCAGGTACTGCGCGTTCTCGCTCTCGCGCGGATGGCGCGACAGCGACAGCAGATGCCCCGTGCTCACGCCCTGCGCGT
>NZ_JARVXN010000045.1:0-18591 GCF_048957715.1 Mitsuaria sp. CC2
CGCAGGTGCGCAACATCGCCGACGTGACCAAGGCCGTGGCCGCGGGCGACCTGTCCAAGAAGATCACCGTCGACGTGAAGGGCGAGATCCTGGAGCTCAAGAACACCGTCAACACGATGGTGGACCAGTTGAGCTCCTTCGCCGCGGAGGTGACCCGCGTGGCGCGCGAGGTCGGCACCGAGGGCAAGCTCGGCGGCCAGGCCGACGTGCAGGGCGTGGCCGGGACATGGAAGGACCTGACCGACTCGGTCAACTCGATGGCGTCCAACCTGACCTCGCAGGTGCGCAACATCGCCGACGTGACCAAGGCCGTGGCCGCGGGCGACCTGTCCAAGAAGATCACCGTCGACGTGCTCGGCGAGATCCTGGAGCTCAAGACCACGATCAACACGATGGTGGACCAGCTCTCCTCGTTCGCGGCGGAAGTGACCCGCGTGGCGCGCGAGGTGGGCACCGAGGGCCGTCTCGGCGGCCAGGCCACGGTGCGCGGCGTGTCGGGGACCTGGAAGGACCTGACCGACAACGTGAACTTCATGGCCGGCAACCTGACCGGCCAGGTGCGCGGCATCGCCAAGGTGGTGACCGCGGTGGCCAACGGCGACCTGGCGCAGAAGCTGACCGTGGAGGCCAAGGGCGAGATCGCCGCGCTGGCCGACACCATCAACTCGATGACGGACACGCTGGCGATCTTCGCCGACCAGGTGACCACCGTCGCCCGCGAGGTGGGCGTCGAAGGCAAGCTCGGCGGCCAGGCCAAGGTGCCGGGCGCATCCGGCACCTGGAAGGGCCTGACGGAGAACGTGAACGAGCTCGCCGCCAACCTGACCACGCAGGTGCGCGCGATCGCGGAGGTCGCCACCGCCGTGACCCAGGGCGACCTGACGCGCTCGATCACCGTCGAGACGCAGGGCGAGGTCGCGTCCCTCAAGGACACGATCAACGAGATGATCCGCAACCTGAAGGACACGACGCAGAAGAACACCGAGCAGGACTGGCTCAAGACCAACCTGGCCAAGTTCACGCGGATGCTGCAGGGCCAGAAGGACCTGGTGACCGTCGGTCAGCTGATCCTGAGCGAACTGGCGCCCGTCGTGGGCGTGCAGCAGGCCGAGTTCTTCGTGCTCAACATGCGCGGCGAGATGCCCCGCCTGAAGCTGATCGCCAGCTACGCCTCCGGCGGCCTGGCCACGCACGGCAAGGAGCTGGCGCTGGGCCAGGGGCTGGTCGGCCAGTGCGCGCTGGACCAGGAGAAGATCCTGCTCACCAACGTGCCGGGCACGGCCTTCCGCATCGCGTCGGGCCTCAGCGAGACCGCCGCGATGGAAGTGCTGGTGCTGCCCGTGGTCTTCGAAGGCCGCGTGCGCGGCGTGCTGGAGCTGGCCTCGCTGGAACGCTTCAGTTCGACCCACCAGGCCTTCCTCGACCAGCTGACCGAATCCATCGGCATCGTGATCAACACGATCGAGGCCAGCACCCGCACGGAAGACCTGCTGATCCAGTCGCAGTCGCTCGCGGAAGAACTGCAGCGCCGGCAGCAGGAACTGCAGCAGACCAACGGCGAGCTGCAGGAAAAGGCGCAGCTGCTGGCCCACCAGAACCAGGAGGTCGAGCGCAAGAACACCGAGGTCGAACAGGCCCGCCAGGCGCTGGAGGAAAAGGCCGAGCAGCTGGCGCTGACCTCGAAGTACAAGTCCGAGTTCCTCGCCAACATGTCGCACGAGCTGCGCACGCCGCTGAACTCGCTGCTGATCCTGTCCGACCAGCTCTGCAAGAACAGCGAGGGCAACCTCACGCTCAAGCAGGTCGAGTTCTCCAAGACCATCCACGCGTCCGGCAACGACCTGCTGATGCTGATCAACGACATCCTGGACCTGTCCAAGATCGAGTCGGGCACGGTGGCCGTCGACGTCAGCGAGCTGCGGCTGGACGAGCTGCAGCGCTCGGTGGAGCGCAGCTTCCGCCACTTCGCGGATTCCAAGCACGTCGGCTTCGCCGTGGAGATGGACCCGCCGCTGCCCAAGTCGCTGGTCACCGACGTCAAGCGGCTGCAGCAGATCATCAAGAACCTGCTGTCCAACGCCTTCAAGTTCACGCACCAGGGGCAGGTCACCTTCAGCGTGAGCGCGGCGGCCGAGGGCTGGTCGGCCGACAACGAGGCGCTCAACCATGCCGGCCAGGTGATCGCGTTCGCGGTCGCGGACACCGGCATCGGCATCTCCGCCGACAAGCAGCAGATCATCTTCGAGGCCTTCCAGCAGGCCGACGGCTCGACCTCGCGCAAGTACGGCGGCACCGGCCTGGGCCTGGCCATCAGCCGCGAACTCGCGCGGCTGCTGGGCGGCGAGATCCGGCTCGTCAGCGCGCCGGGCCGCGGCTCCACCTTCACGCTCTACCTGCCGCAGCACTATGCGCCGGCACGCAACGCGCGTCCGCGCAACGCGCCGGGCACGCCGGCCAGATCCGGGGCAGCCGGGACCTCCGGCGCGCCGAACGGCACCACCGCCGGCGAAGAGCGCGACGACCTGCCGACCCACTCCCCGGCCGCGATCACCGCCGCGGAACTGGCCGAGGCGGCCGTGCAGCGCGCGGCCGCGCGGCGGGCGCCGTCCGGCCGGACGGGCGAGGACCACGACAGCGGGAACGGGAATGGCAAGGCCGGCGGCAACGGCGATGGCAGCAGCGATGGCAGCGCCGACGCGAGCCGCGACAGCGGCATGACGCCGCTGGACGCGCATCGCGTCCAGATGGACACGCCGCCGGACAGCATCGTGTTCGCCAACGTCGCCAAGGACGACCGCGAGGACATCGCCAGCGGCGACCGGGTGCTGCTGATCGTCGAGAACGACCTGGCCTTCGCGGGCGTGCTGCTCGAAGCGGCGCGCCAGGGCGGCATGAAGGGTCTGGTGGCGACGACCGGCGCGGGCGCGCTCGCGATGGCGCAGGAGTTCCGGCCCAGCCTGATCACGCTGGACATCTTCCTGCCCGACATGCAGGGCTGGCGCGTGCTGGACCGGCTCAAGTCCGATCCCGACATGCGCCACCTCCCGGTGTGCGTGGTCTCCACGGACGACGCGCGCGAACGCGCGCTGCAGGCCGGCGCCCTGGGCTTCCTGGCCAAGCCCCTGCAGTCGCGCGACGACGTCGAGGTCGCCCTGCGCGACCTGCAGCGCTACCTGGACCGTCCGCGACGACGTCTCGCGGTGGCGATGCCCGAGAGCGCGGAGCGGCTCGCGCTGCTGTCACCGCTGGGCAGCGACGTCGAGACCGTGTTCGTGCAGACGGCGGCCCAGGCGCGCGAGGTGCTTCCCGGCGTCGACGCGCTGCTGGTGGACGCGGTCGCCAGCGCCTTCGGTCCGCAGGACGTGCTGGATGCGCTCGAGCAGCGGCCCGGCACGCTGCCGCTGCCGGTGGTCGCCTTGAACACCGCAGGCAGTGCCGGATCGGCGACTGCGACTGCGACTGCGACGGGGACGCCGGGCGCGCCCGAGTCGTCCGAGGCCCTGGCCGCCGCCCGTCGCTGGACGCGGCCGCACGGGCTGCCGGTGCGCACGGCCACCGGGACCGACGCGGCGCTGGCGGCGATGGCGCTGGCGCTGCATCGCGCCCCGGCCGACATGGGCGACGGCGAACGCCAGGCGTTGCACGACGCGCAGGAGGTCAGTTGTCCGATGGTGGGCAAGAAGGCGCTGATCGTCGACGACGACATGCGCAACATCTTCGCGCTGGCCACGGTGCTGGACTCGCACGGGATGGTGATCGTCTCGGCCGACAACGGCCGCGAGGCGATCCGGATCGTGCAGGAGGATCCGTCCATCGACATCGTGCTGATGGACATCATGATGCCGGAGATGGACGGCCTGGAGACCATGCAGCAGATCCGCCGCCTGCCGCGCGGCCGCGAGCTGCCGATGGTCGCCGTCACCGCCAAGGCGATGAAGGGCGACCGCCAGAAGTGCATCGAGGCCGGCGCCTGGGACTACCTCTCCAAGCCGGTGGACCCCGCCAACATGCTGACCGTGCTGCGGGGCTGGCTATGCCGCTGAGCGCGCTCTACGACGGCTATGCGACGCCGGACGCGGCGGCGCGCGCCAGCATCCTGATCGTGGACGACCTGCCGGAGAAGCTGCTCGTCTTCGAGACCATCCTGGCCGACCTCGACCAGCACCTGGTGATCGCGCGCTCCGGCAGCGAGGCGCTGCGCGAGGTGCTGCGCCAGCAGTTCGCGGTGATCCTGATGGACGTGAACATGCCGGGCATCGACGGCCTGGAGACGGCCCGGCTGATCCGCGGCTACCGGCGTTCGGCGCACACGCCCATCATCTTCGTCACCGCCTACGCGGACGAGCTGCAGACGGCGCAAGGCTACTCGCTCGGGGCGGTCGACTACATCCTCTCGCCGGTGATCCCGGACGTGCTGCGCAGCAAGGTGCGCGTCTTCGTCGACCTGTTCCTCATGCAGCAGCGGCTGCGGCAGCAGGCGCTGGAGCGCATCGCGATCGCGCGCGCCGAGGCCGCGCAGCGCGCCGCCGAGGAGAACACGCGGCGCTCGATCTTCCTGGCGCAGGCGGGTCGCGAACTGGCCGATTCGCTGGACGCGGACGTCGCGATGCGACGGCTGCTCTCGCTGGTGGTGCCGAGCTTCGCCTCGCGCGCGCTGCTGTGGCTGCGCGACGCCGGCCACGGGCACGAACGCGTGCTGCGTTGCGACGCGCCCGTCGCCGCCGGTGAAGCGCCCCTGTTCATCGAGGGTCGCGAGCAGATGCTGTCCGAGGTGCTCTACAACGCCACGCGCAGCGCGCTCGAACAGATGGTGCCGGCGCTGCTGCCGGGCGGTTCGCCGACGGCGCAGGCCCAGCCGACCTTCGCGCCGTCCGGCCTGCCCGACGACGAGCCCGCGCCGCGCGCGCTGCTGCATCGCGACACCGCCGCCGGCGCCGTGCTGCCGCTGGTCGCCGGCGAACGCACGCTCGGCGGTCTGCTGCTGGGCGACCCGCACCAGCCGCCGGACTGGCCGACGCTGGAAGAGCTGGCGGGCCGCGCCGCGATCGCCTTCGAGAACGCACGGCTGTACGGCGCGCTGCAGGCGGAGATCGTCGAACGCCGCCAGGCCGAGGCCGAGCTGCTCGAGGCCAGCCGTCGCAAGGACGAGTTCCTCGCGATGCTGTCGCATGAACTGCGCAATCCGCTGGCGCCGATCCGCAACGCGATCGAGGTGATGCGCGCGTTGGCCGGCGGCGACGACACCCGCCTCGGCGAAGCGGTGGCGGTCACCGATCGTCAGGCCAAGCACCTAACGCGGCTGGTCGACGAGCTGCTCGACGTGGCGCGCATCAGCCAGGGCAAGATCGTGCTGAAGAACGAGACGCTCGATCTGCGCGACATCGTGCGCCACGGCCTGGAGCCGGTGCAGTCGCTGATCGAGTCGCAAGGACAGCAGTTGCGCCTCCAGCTTCCGGACCATCCGGCGCCGATACGCGGCGACGCGGCCCGGCTGATCCAGGTCGTCACCAACCTCGTGCACAACGCGAGCAAGTACACCGCCCCGGACGGGTCCATCGAATTGACGCTGACCCGCGAGGAGGCGGAGGGCGCCGATCGCTCCGCGACGTTCGTCCTGGCCGTGCGCGACAACGGACGCGGCATCGCCGCGTCGCTGCTGCCGCATGTGTTCGACCTGTTCGAGCAGGGGCCGCGCGGGCTGGATCGCAACCAGGGAGGCCTGGGCGTGGGACTGACGCTGGTGCAGCGCCTGGTGCAGCTGCACCACGGTCACGTGGTGGCGAACAGCGATGGGCCGGGCCACGGCTCGACATTCGAGGTGCGCCTGCCGGCCGCCGCCGTGGAGGAAACACCGATGACGACCGCCGACGTTCCGCCTCCAGTGCCCGTGGCACGCGACGAGCCGCGAGACCGCGGCGGTCCCTGCCGCGTGATGGTCGTCGACGACAACCGCGATGCGGCCGACTCGATGGCGGTGTTCCTGGAACTGGCGGGCCTGGAGACCACGGTGCAGCTCGACGGTCCTTGCGCGCTGGATGCCGCCGCGGCGTGGGCGCCACACGTGGTGCTGCTCGACATCGGCCTGCCCGGGCTGGACGGCTACGAAGTCGCGCGCCGCCTGCGGGCCGCGCCCGGCGGCGCGGCGGCGCTGCTGATCGCGCTGACCGGCTACGGCCAGCAGGACGATCGCCGTCGTGCGCACGAGGCCGGCTTCGACGTCCACCTCGTCAAGCCGGCGGATCCGGATGCGGTGGTCGAACTGATCCAGGAATGGCGGCAGCGCGACGGCACGGCGCGACCCGCGGAGGCGGCGGCGCGCTGAACGGGAAGCGCCTGGTCGGCACTACGGGGAGGTCTCCGTTCAAGGACCTTCATCATGCCCATCCCCGCCCTCATTGCCGGTGCGCTCATGCCCGCCGCGACCTCGCTCGTCGGCGGCATCGCCGAGAAGGTGGTCTCCAAAGTCGTCGGTCCCCATGCGGGTCAGGTCATCGGCGCCGCAGGCAATGTGGCGACCCAGGCCGTGATGCAGAACGCGGCGTCCAGCACGCCGTCCCTCTTCGCCAGCCGCTGAGCCGTCCCCCTCTCCTTCCCTGCTTCAAGGAACATCACCATGTCCATCGGAATCCCTCCGAACTCAACCAGCACCGGCATCGTCAGCAGTGCCGCCAACACCGTCGGCAGCGTCGTCGAGAAAATCCCCGTTGTCGGTGGCCTGGTCGGCGGGCTCGTCAAAGGCATCGGCAACATCGCCAGCACCCTGTTGCCCGGTATCTTCTGAGGAAGGTGCATGTCGGCGTCGATCCACGCCGCGACACCTCTTCCCGAGACGGGTCGCCCTCCAGCACCCGGCGCCCAGCCCGTTCGCCAGCCAGGCCAGTTCCTCCGGACCGACGCGTGAAGACGCTCAAGGCGGATGCGGCGTTCCTGGCGCGACTGCGGTCCTGTCCCTTGGCCAAGGCGATCCTCCAGCGGCACGAGAACGAGATCCCGGCGCGCCATCTGACGCCGGTCGATCGCTTCGGACGCGCCGATGCCCGGGAGGCGCTGACCGACCTGGCCCGCACGAAGGTCGATCGTCGGGCCCGCGGCGGCGACGGGCCGCTCCCCGCCTGACGAAAAAAAGGGGCTGCTCCCCAGCAGCCCCTTCCGGTTCACCGGCCCCGTCGCGACGGGGCCTCCAGCGCGGCGATCAGCCGTGCTTCGCGTCGAAGAACTGTTCGTCCTCCGTCGACCCCTTCAGCGCCGCGGTCGACGCCTGCGCTTCGATCGTGGTGGTGACCGCATCGAAGTAACCCGTGCCCACTTCGCGCTGGTGCTTCACGGCGGTGAAGCCCTTCTCGGCGGCGGCGAATTCCGCCTCCTGCAGCTCGACGAAGGCGCTCATGTTGTTGCGTGCGTAGCCGTAGGCCAGGTTGAACATCGAGTAGTTCAGGCTGTGGAAGCCGGCCAGCGTGATGAACTGGAACTTGTAGCCCATCGCGCCCAGCTCGCGCTGGAACTTGGCGATCGTGGCGTCGTCCAGGTTCTTCTTCCAGTTGAAGCTCGGCGAGCAGTTGTAGGCCAGCAGCTTGCCGGGGAACTTCGCGTGGATGGCTTCGGCGAAGGCCTTGGCGAAGGCCAGGTCCGGCTTGCCGGTTTCGCACCAGATCATGTCGGCGTACGGCGCGTAGGCCAGTCCGCGGCTGATGGCCTGCTCCAGGCCGTTGCGGGTGCGGAAGAAGCCTTCGACGGTGCGCTCGCCGGTGCAGAAGGGCTTGTCGTTGTCGTCGATGTCGCTGGTCACCAGGTCGCCGGCCTCGGCGTCGGTGCGGGCCAGCAACACGGTCGGCACGCCCATCGTGTCGGCGGCCAGGCGCGCGGCGACCAGCTTGGCCACCGCTTCACGCGAAGGCACCAGCACCTTGCCGCCCATGTGGCCGCACTTCTTCGCGGCGGCCAGCTGGTCTTCGAAGTGCACGCCCGAAGCGCCCGCCTCGATCATGGCCTTCATCAGTTCGAAGGCGTTCAGCACGCCGCCGAAGCCGGCTTCCGCGTCCGCCACGATGGGCGCGAAGTAGTCGATGTCGCTCTTGCCTTCGCTCCACTGGATCTCGTCGGCGCGCTTGAAGGTGGCATTGATCTTCTTCACCACCTTCGGCACCGAGTCCACCGAATACAGCGACTGGTCGGGGTACATCTCGCCGTTGCTGTTGGCGTCGCCGGCGACCTGCCAGCCCGACAGGTAGATGGCCTTCAGGCCGGCCTTGACCTGCTGCATCGCCTGGTTGCCGGTCAGCGCGCCCAGCGAGTTGATGAAGGGTTCGGTGTTGACGAGGTTCCAGAGCTTTTCGGCGCCGCGCTTGGCCAGGGTGTGCTCGATGTTGATCGAGCCGCGCAGGCGGACCACGTCGGCCGCCGAGTAGCCGCGCTGGATGCCCTTCCACCGGGGGTTCTCCGCCCAGTCCTTCTCGAGGGCGGCAATCTGTTGTTCGCGGGTCGGGGTCGAGGGGGTCATGGTGAGCTCCTGTGGGTTCGAGTGAAGTGGAAAACCGATGGCTCAAATCTAGACGGCTCGACTCCCCTCGTGTCGCTTGCTGTCTTATATAAGACTGGATTTTTATCCTTTAAAAATCAATAACTTGCAAAACAGAAACCGGATCGTGAGAACGGCTCTTCCATGATGAGAAATCTTGCGGCGCTGCAGCACGTCAGTTTTTTGCATGCCGGCAAGTTCTTTTCATAATTTGAAATTCATCGAGGCGCCGGGCGGACGGAATCCTGGCAGATGGAGGAGTCACTCCCTCATTTGCAGCAGTCGTTCGACGCTCCGCCGCAATTCGACAGTCGACCCTTTGAGTCCACCCACCGCACTAGAGCATTCGTGCCGCGACCTGATTTCAGGCCGCCGTGCGCCGGGAAACCGGTCGTGCTCCGCGGCACCGTGGCGACCGTCCGATCGCACGGCGGCAATTTCCCGGAGAAAACCATGGGTGCAATTGCAAGTCTGATTCCGAGCCTGCTGGGCGGCGTGACCGGCGGCGGCGGTGCGGATGCCACCGGCGGCGCGCTGACCACTGGCGTCGGCGGTGTCGTCAACAAGCTGAGCGGCGGCCTGCTGAGCACGATCGGCAACGGCATCGCCTCGCTGTTCGGCGGTTGATCAGCGGCTGATCAGCGGCTGATCCGGACCCGACCGCCGGATCGCCACGAAGGGGCGCTTCATGCGCCCCTTTTTCATTGCCGCGGCTTGGCGACCACGCGCGGCCCGTCGCCCGGCACAACTGCACGTGGATCTCATGTCGCGCTGCACGTTGTCATACAACTCCGCGCGCGGCAACGAGATCGTCAAGGCGCTGGACGAGCTGCCCAAGAGCGACGCCGAGAAGAAGGTCGTCGCCGAGCTGACCGAGTCGCGCCAGACCTACATCGCGACCCGCAACAAGATCGCCGAACTCAAGAAGGGCGGCGACACCGACGCCACCGAGCGGCTGCTCAACGAGCAGTTCCGCCCGCAGGCCGAGGTCTACCTGCAGAAGATGACCGGCTACCTGAAATTCCAGCAGCAGACGCTGGACGAGATGGCGGCGGACGTCGACCACGCGACCCAGAGCGCGCAGACCCGCATCATGGTGATCGGCCTGCTGGCGATCGTCGCGGGCGCGCTGTTCTCGTGGGCGCTGACGCGCTCGGTGACGAAGCCTTTGTCGGAGGCGGTGCGACTGGTCGAGGCCGTGGCCGAGGGCGACCTCACCCAGACGGCGACCGCGCAGGGCAAGGACGAGATCGGCGCGATGGTCGGCGCGCTGGAGCGCATGCGCGCCAGCCTGCAGACGGCGATCTCGCAGGTGCGCGAGTCCTCGGAGAACATCCAGAACGCCTGCCATGAAGTGTCGGCGGGCAACCAGGACCTGAGCCAGCGCACCGAGCAGACGGCGTCCAACGTGCAGCGCGCGGCCAGCACGATGGAGCAGCTCAGCGGCACGGTGGGCCACACGGCGCAGTCCTCGGGCGAGGCCAACAAGCTGGCGGTCGCGGCCTCGACGGTGGCGGCGCGCGGCGGCGAGGTGGTGGCTCAGGTCGTCACCCGGATGCAGGGCATCCACGACAGCTCGCGCAAGATCGCCGACATCATCGGCACCATCGACGGCATCGCGTTCCAGACCAACATCCTGGCGCTGAACGCGGCGGTGGAAGCCGCGCGCGCCGGCGAGCAGGGGCGCGGCTTCGCGGTCGTGGCCTCGGAGGTGCGCACGCTGGCCAGCCGTTCGGCGGCCGCGGCGAAAGAGATCAAGACGCTGATCGCGGCCAGCAACGAGCAGGTCGAAGCCGGCACCGCGCTGGTGAACCGCGCGGGCGACACGATGAGCGAGGTGGTCCAGGCCATCGGCCAGGTGAACCGCATCGTCGGCGAGATCAGCGTGGCCAGCGCCGAACAGGCGATGGGCGTGTCCCAGGTGTCCGGCGCGGTCAGCGAAATGGACGCCGCCACACAGCAGAACGCCGCGATGGTCGAGGAGATCGCCAGCGCGGCGTCCAGCCTGCGCGGCCAGGCGCTGGGCCTGGTCGACGCGGTGCGGGTCTTCCGGATCAGTCGAGCTTGAGCTTCTGCTGCTCGACGACCTTCTTGTAGACCGCGTACTCGGCCTTGATCTGCTCGGAGAACTGCTCCGGCGTATTGCCGATCACGATCGAGCCGGTCTCCTCGATGCGCTTCTTGACCTCGGGCATCTCGACGGTCTTGCGGGCGGCCTCGTTGATCTTGGCGACGACTTCCTTGGGCAGGTTCTTCGGGCCCAGGATGCCGTAATAGGCCATGCGGTTCACCGGCTCCAGCCCGAGTTCCTTGAAGGTCGGCACGTTGGGCAGCACCGCCAGGCGCTGCGGCGCCGCGACGGCGATCGCGACCAGGCGGCCGTCCTTGATGAAGGGCAGCGCGGACGGCAGGTTGTCGAAGATCATCGGCACCTGGCCGGCGACCGTGTCGTTCAGCGCCGGGCCGGCGCCGCGGTACGGGATGTGGGTCACGAAGACGCCGGTCAGGCTCTTGTACAGCTCCATCTGCAGGTGGCCGATGCCGCCCGTGCCCGAGGTCGAGTAGCTGTACTTGCCGGGGTTCTTCTTCAGCTCGGCCACGAAGGCCTTGTAGTCCTTCGCGGGGAAGGACGGATGCACCGCGATCACGTTGGGCGTGGCCGCGAGGTTGATGATGGGCGTGAAGTCCGTCAGCGGGTTGTACGGCGTCTTCGGATTGATCGCGGGGTTGGTGGCCGTGGTGGACACGGTCGCCACGCCCAGCGAGTAGCCGTCGGGCTGCGACTTGGCGGTGTCGTTGGCGCCGATGATGCCGCCGCCGCCGGCCTTGTTCTCGACGATCATCGTCTGGCCCAGCGGACCGTTGATGTGCTGCGCGACGACGCGCGCCACGATGTCGGTCGTGCCGCCCGGAGCGAACGGCACCACCAGCTTGACCGGCTTGGTCGGATAGGACTGGGCCAGCGCCGCGGCGCAGGACAGCGACAGCGTGCTCAGCAGCAGGCCGTGTTGGAGGATCGAGCGACGGTTCATTGGGCTCCTCGTCTTTTGAACAATGGGTAACGTGATCGAAACAGCTTAAGTATGTCGCCGACGGGACTGGCCTAGCGGAACTACGTAGAGACCTCGTCGGAGGGGCGGGAAACCCCTGGCACACTCTGTCGCGACCTTCGAGAGATCCGATGCTGCTGCTGTTGCCTGACTTCCTGCTGATCGTCGCCGGCTTCGCGCTGTGCCGTTGGACGCCGTTGGACCGGCCGGTGTGGGAGGCCGCGGAGAAGCTGGTGTACTTCCTGCTGTTCCCGGTCCTGCTCTTCAATTCGATCTCGCGCAGCAGCCTGTCGCCCGGGGACACGATGGCGCTGATGGCCGGCGGACTGGGCGTGATGCTCAGCGGCATCGCGCTGGCCTTCGCGCTGCGATGGGGGCCCGGCGTCGATGCGAAGACACATGCCTCCGGCGCGCAGGTGGCGTTCCGCTTCAACTCCTTCGTCGCGCTGGCGCTGGCCGAACGGCTGTACGGCGCGCAGGGCGTGGCCTGGATCGCGATGATCGTCGCGGTGTGCGTGCCGGTGGCCAATGTCGCGGCGGTGTATCCGCTGGCCCGGCACGGCGGCCACGGTTATCTGCGCGAGCTGGCGCGCAACCCGCTGATCGTCTCGACGCTGGCGGGACTGGCCGCCAACCTCGCCGGATTGAGGCTGCCGGAGCCCGCGGCCATTTCCCTGCAGAAGATCGGCCTGGCCGCGTTGCCGCTGGGGCTGATGGCGGTCGGCGCGGGGCTGCGGCTCGGCGCGCTGAAGGATGCGCCCGGGCTCGCGACCGCCCTGCTGGCCATCCGCCATCTGATCCTGCCGTTGATCGCCCTGGGCATCGGGCATGCGCTCGCGCTGCCGACGCCGCAGCAGATCGTGCTGCTCGCGTTCGCGGCGATGCCGACGGCGTCCAGCGCCTACGTGCTCGCCGTGCGCATGGGCGGCAACGGGCCGTTCGTCGCGGGGCTGGTCACGGTGTCCACCCTGCTGGGCATGATCATCCTGCCGCTGTGGCTGGGGGTGCTGGCGGCCGCGACCTAGCCGCCCAATCCACCGCACGGCGCGCCAGCGCGGCCGTCGCGTCGATCACCGGGAGGCCCGCCGACGCGGGATCCAGCACCAGCGGAATCTCCGTGCATCCCAGCACGACGGCGCGCGCGCCGCGCGAACGCAGGCGCTGCGCCGCCGCGGCCAGATGCCGGGTCGCCGTCGCGAGCTCCCCCGCCTTGACGGCCGCGATGCCGGGCTCGATCAGCGCGATCATCTCCCCCGCCGTCGGCAGCAGCCAGTGCAGCGCCCGGCCCTGCGGCGGCCTGCGGTTCAGGTAGAGCCCGGAGGCCAGCGTCGCATCGGTCGCCAGCAGGCCGACCTTGCCGCCGTCGGGCACCAGATCGAGCGCCTCGGCGATCGCCGCGTCGACGAGGTGGATCATCGGCAGGCCCAGCGCCTGTTCGAGCTCGTCGAACCACAGATGGGCGGTGTTGCAGGGCACGACCACCACGCCCGCGCCGGCCGCGGCCAGACGCTGTCCGCTGACGATCATCGCGGCGAGCGGCGACTCGCCCTCGCCGCGGAAGGCCGCCGTGCGGTCCGGCACCTGGGGGATGCTGCTGACGACGACGGGGATGTGCTCCTGGTCGGTCGCGGCCGGCGTGGCCTCCAGCAGCTTGCGCATGAAATCGACGGTCGCCAGCGGCCCCATGCCGCCGAGGATGCCGACGATGCCCGGCTCGGCGGGCAGCGCGCCGCCGTCGCCGCGCGGGTCGCGCGGTGGGGTGTGCGTCATGACGGGATCAGCTCGCGGTCAGCGCGCGGGCTTGTCCGACAGCGCCTGCAGGTTGTCCTGCAGCTCGCGGCTCATGGGTGCGCCCAGCGTGATGCCCTTGGGCGGGATGGGCGACTGGAACCACTTCTTGTAGAGCGCCTCGAATTCGCCGCTCTTCATCAGTCCCGCCAGCGTGGCGTCGACCAGCTTCTTGAACGCCGCGTCGTCCTTGCGGACCATGATCGCGTAGGGCTCGACCTGGACCGGGTCGCCCACCACGGCCAGATCCGCCGGGTTGAGCGCGCCGGCGCGCAGCCCGTACAGCAGGATGTCGTCCATCGCGAACGCGTCGGCCCGGCCCGACTGCACCAGCAGCGCCGCGTCGGCGTGGTCCTTGGCGCTGATCAGCTCGAAGCCCAGGTTCTGCTCCTGGTTCATCCGCCGCATCACCTGGAAGTTGGTGGTGCCCGTGGTCGAGACGACCTTCTTCCCCTTGAGGTCGGCGAAGCCCTTGATGGGAGAGTTCGCCTTCACCAGCAGCCGCGTGCCGGTGTAGAAGTAGTTGATCGCGAAGTCCACCTGCTTGGCGCGGTCGCTGTTGTTGGTGGTGGAGCCGCACTCGATGTCGATGGTGCCGTTGTCCAGCAGCGGGATGCGGTTCTGCGAGGTCACCGACTGCGTGGCCACCTTCAGGTCGGCGCGACCCACGGCTTTCTTCACCTGGTCGACGACCTTGCCGCAGATCTCCCAGCCGAAGCCGGTCGGCTGCCCGCCGTCGCCGAGATAGGAGAACGGGATCGAGGAATCCCGGTACGCGACGGTGATGACGCCGGAGGCCTTCACCTTCTCGAGCGTGCCGGCCGGCTGGGCCGACGCGGCACCCGCGGCGGCACCGAGGGCGCCGGCGACGGCGATGGACAGGACGACAACGCGGGGAGCGATCATCTTCATGGCGTTTCCTTTCTCGGAGGGTTGAAGTGTGCAATGACCGGACGATAGTGGCCACCGCCTGTCCCGTGCATCGGCATCTCGCCGCTTCGTATAAGCTGGGCTTATGTTCGTCGCCGGCAGCCGTCCATGCGCCTGAAGCACATCGAAGTCTTCCACGCGGTCATGCTGACGGGCTCCGTGAGCGCGGCCTCAAAGCTGCTGCACGTGACCCAGCCGGCGGTCACGCAGTCCTTGCAGCTGGCTGAGTTGCAGCTGGGCTACGCGCTGTTCACGCGACAACGGCGACGCCTGATGCCCACGCGCGAGGCGCAGGCGCTCTACCCGGAAGTGCAGGCGCTGATGTCGCAGCTCGAGTCGGTGCGACGCATGGCGACCGCCCTGGGCACCGGCGAGGGACAGGGCTTCCGCATCCTGATCGTGCCCTCGCTCGCGGTGAAGGCCCTGCCCCAGGCGCTGAAGGCGTTCCGGCGTCGTTATCGCGATCTGCCGATCAGCGTCCGCACGCTCCATTCGAACGACATCGCCCGGGCGATGCTGCTGCAGGAAGGCGATGTCGGCATCGTGTACGGCCGCCCGGCCCATGCGGCGCTGTCGGACGAACTCGTCGCCACCGGGCGGCTGGTGTGCGCATCGCCGAAGGGAAAGACGGCCGCGGACCGGCGCAGCACGGTCGCACTGCAGGACCTGCTGCGGGAGCCTTTCATCCGCATCGACGAGCGCGATCCGCTGGGCGCCGTGCTCGCGGATCAGTGGGCGCGACTGTCGCTGTCCCCGCGTGCCGGCATCACCGTGCAGACGCATCACATCGCCATGGTGATGGCGGAACAGGGCTTCGGGCCGGCCGTCATCGATTCCTTCACCGCGCAGGCCAGCGGCGGCGATCTGCACATCCGGACGCTGCTGCCCGAGGTGCCGGTCGAGGTGCGCGCGGTTCAGCCGCAGGGGCTGCGGTCGCCGCAGCCGGTCTCGGACTTCATCGAGGCGTTCAGGCAGGCGATCGAGGAGTGACGGCGGGCGGGTCGCGAAGCGCCGCGTCCTGCGCGATCGCCCACGCGATGTGCTCGGCCACCACGGGCGTCGCACCCGGGAGTGCCGCGCGCAACGCCGCCAGCAGGTCGGCGCGCAACGCAGGCGCCAGGTCTTGCCTCAGCGCATTGCCCATCGCCACGGCGATGTTGCGCCGCCAGCGCGCATGACCGATGCGGCGGATC
Organism: Mitsuaria sp. CC2; assembly: GCF_048957715.1. Lineage (NCBI taxonomy): Bacteria > Pseudomonadati > Pseudomonadota > Betaproteobacteria > Burkholderiales > Sphaerotilaceae > Roseateles > Mitsuaria sp. CC2. Next base: position 15,477 of record NZ_JARVXN010000045.1, read on the forward strand.
GCGGAGCCTTCGGTACGCTTGAGGAAAGTCGCCTCGTCCCAGGCGAAGAGCATCAGCAGCGACGCGTGACCGAGCGGCTCGCGCCAGTCGAAGTCCCGCAGCGCGTTCCTGCGGGCAAACTTGTTCCACGGGCAGGCGAGCTGGCAATCGTCGCAGCCGTAGATGCGATTGCCGATCGCCTCGCGGAACTCGACCGGAATCGGACCGTCCTGCTCGATCGTCAGGTAGCTGATGCAACGCCTGGCGTCGAGCCGGTACGGGGCGATGATCGCCCCGGTCGGGCAGGCGTCGAGGCACGCGCGGCACTGGCCGCAATGCGCGGTGACGGGCGCGCTGGGCGGCAGGGCGAGGTCCAGGTAGATCTCGCCGAGGAAGAACATCGAGCCGCTGTCGCGATGCAGTGTCAGCGTGTGCTTGCCGCGCCAGCCGATCCCGGAGCGACTGGCCAGTTCGACCTCCAGCACCGGCGCGGAGTCGGTGAACACGCGGTGCCCCATCGGGCCGACCCGTTCCTGGATGCGGTCCGCGAGCTGCTGCAGCCGCTGGCGCAGCACCTTGTGATAGTCCCGGCCGCGGGCGTAGAGCGAGACCTGCGCGCGCGCCGGGTCGCGCATCGCGGCCCATTCGCGGTCCTGCCAGTCGTCGCCGGCGGCCTCGGGCAGGTAGTCCATGCGGGCGGTCAGGATGCTGATGGTGCCGGGCACCAGTTCGGCGGGCCTGGCGCGTTTGAGTCCGTGGGCGGCCATGTACTGCATCTCGCCGTGGAAACCGGCGTCCAGCCAGGCCTGCAAACCTGCTTCCGCATCGCTCAGATCGACGTGGGCCACCCCAATCTGTGAGAATCCGAACTCAAGCGCCCAGGCGCGGACCTCGACCATCAGCGCGACCAGCGCGTCGGGGTGTCGGGAGGGGTCGGCCGCATCTCCGGAAGATGCGTCGGACCGTGGGGTGTTGACCAGGGAATTCATCGCAGTTGAGCATTCTAGAAACCCGCCCGTACCGTTGGCCCGACGAGGCCGCCTGCGAACGTTTCGCACAGGCGTTGGCCCGCTGTCCGCAGATCGCGGACCTGAGCATCGAACTCGACGGCGGCCTGGGGGCCGGCAAGACCAGCCTGGTGCGACACCTGTTGCGCGCGCTGGGCGTCACCGGCCGCATCAAGAGCCCGAGTTACGCGGTGGTCGAAGACTACGCCCCGCCGGGGCTCTCCGGTCTCCCCGCCCATCATTTCGACTTCTACCGCTTCAGCGACCCGCGCGAATGGGAGGACGCGGGCTTCCGCGACCTGTTCGCCGCGCCGGGGCTCAAGCTCAGCGAATGGCCCGAGAAGGCGGCCGGCATGCTGCCGACGCCGGACCTGCGGCTGCTGCTCCAGGTCAACGACGACGACAGCCGCGACGTCCGGGCTGAAGCACGCACGGTGCGGGGTCAGGATTTGCTGGTGGCGCTCGATCGGCAACTGGCCGACGCTTCCGATTGACGGCGATGCGACCGCGCGCTTTCCCACGATCGCAGACATGCACGGAGACATGAAAGCAGACATGACCGGCCTGCCCACCCCTTCGACGTCGGACTCGAACCCGGTCGACATCCCCTCCCGCGGCCGCCGCAAGGCGCTGGGCCGCATGGGCGCGACGGTGTTGAGCTTCTCCGTGCTGCCCGCCGTGCCGGCGCTGGCGGCGAGCGCGACCAACATCGTGGCCGTGCGCGTCTGGCCGGCGAGCGACTACACCCGCGTGACGATCGAATCCGACCGGCAACTGGCCGCCAAGAGTTTCATGGCGACGAATCCGGACCGGCTGGTGATCGACATCGACGGGCTGACGCTGGATGCGGGCCTGAAGGAGCTGCTGGGCAAGGTCAAGCCGGACGATCCGTTCATCGCCGGCGTGCGCGTGGGCCAGAACCAGCCGCGCGTGGTGCGCATCGTGCTGGACCTGAAGCAGACCGTGGCGCCGCAGGTGTTCACGATCGAGCCGGTCGCGGCTTACCAGAACCGGCTGGTGCTGGACCTGTATCCGACGCGTGAGCGCGATCCGCTGCTGGACCTGGTGCGCGGCAAGGAAGCCGCCGAGACGGCGGCGGCGCAATCGGTGAACGACGCGTTGGGCGAGTTGATCGGACGCATCGACCGGCCGCTGACGGCGGCCTCGTCGGCGGAGCAGGCGGCGAGCGCCGCCGCGACGTCGCCGCAGCGTCCCGCGAGCGCGACGGCGATCGCGAAGATCGACACCCCGCCGCCGGCCGCGCCGCCGCTGAAGGAGGTCGCGCCGGAGATGAGCCAGACCAAGCTGGACCGGCTCATCGTGATCGCGATCGATCCGGGCCATGGTGGCGAGGATCCGGGCGCGATCGGCCCGACGGGCCTGAGAGAGAAGGACGTGGTGCTGGCGATCGGCAAGAAGCTGCGCGACCGGCTGAATGCGAACCCGCGCATCCGCGTGATGATGACGCGCGACGCGGACTTCTTCGTCCCGCTGAACGAGCGGGTGCGCAAGGCGAGACGGGTGCAGGCCGACCTGTTCGTGTCCATCCATGCGGACGCCTTCATCACGCCGAAGGCGCGGGGTGCGTCGGTCTTCGCCTTGTCGACCAGCGGCGCGAGCTCGACGAACGCGCGCTGGATGGCCGACAAGGAGAACGCGGCCGACGTGATCGGCGGCGTCAACAACAAGGTGGTGAAGGATGCCGGCGTGCTGCGCGCGATGCTGGACATGAGCACCTCGGCGCAGATCAAGGACAGCCTGAAGCTGGGCGGCGAAGTGCTGGGCCAGATCGGCAAGCTGGCCAAGCTGCACAAGGGCAGCGTCGAGCAGGCCGGTTTCGCGGTGCTGAAGGCGCCGGACGTGCCGTCCATCCTGGTGGAGACGGCCTTCATCTCCAACCCCGAGGAAGAAGCGAAATTGCGCGACCCGGACTACCAGGACGACCTGGTCAAGGCGCTGGCGACCGGCATCGCGCGGTACTTCGCGAAGAACCCGCCGCTGGCGGCGAGGCATCGGGCGTGGGGGGGGGGGGGGGGGGGGGGCCCCCCCCCCGCGGCGGTGGCCGTACGGAAGCCTCTTCAGATCCGCGCGCGCAGGCTGAGCCGGAAGGTGCGCGGCTCCATCGGATG
>NZ_JARVXN010000046.1:0-11340 GCF_048957715.1 Mitsuaria sp. CC2
TTCGAAAGAAATCGTTCATAATCTCGCTTCTGCGCTGCTGACGACAAGTTGGCAACGCGACGAAGCAAGTCAAGTCGAAAGACGCAAGGCTGCTTCGATGTTCTTTAAGAATTTACAGCCGATAAGCGTGGGCGTCTGGACGAGCGACCTGAGAAGGTTAAATCGCTAGATGCTCACGGAAGAAAGAATGAAGCTATGAGAATAGTCTTTGTTCGATTCCGTTGAGTTTATTCAAGATCGAACTGTAGAGTTTGATCCTGGCTCAGATTGAACGCTGGCGGCATGCCTTACACATGCAAGTCGAACGGTAACGCGGGGCAACCTGGCGACGAGTGGCGAACGGGTGAGTAATATATCGGAACGTGCCCAGTTGTGGGGGATAACTGCTCGAAAGAGCAGCTAATACCGCATACGACCTGAGGGTGAAAGCGGGGGATCGCAAGACCTCGCGCAATTGGAGCGGCCGATATCAGATTAGGTAGTTGGTGGGGTAAAGGCCTACCAAGCCGACGATCTGTAGCTGGTCTGAGAGGACGACCAGCCACACTGGGACTGAGACACGGCCCAGACTCCTACGGGAGGCAGCAGTGGGGAATTTTGGACAATGGGGGCAACCCTGATCCAGCCATGCCGCGTGCGGGAAGAAGGCCTTCGGGTTGTAAACCGCTTTTGTCAGGGAAGAAAAGACTCCTACTAATACTGGGGGTTCATGACGGTACCTGAAGAATAAGCACCGGCTAACTACGTGCCAGCAGCCGCGGTAATACGTAGGGTGCAAGCGTTAATCGGAATTACTGGGCGTAAAGCGTGCGCAGGCGGTTATGCAAGACAGATGTGAAATCCCCGGGCTCAACCTGGGAACTGCATTTGTGACTGCATGGCTAGAGTACGGTAGAGGGGGATGGAATTCCGCGTGTAGCAGTGAAATGCGTAGATATGCGGAGGAACACCGATGGCGAAGGCAATCCCCTGGACCTGTACTGACGCTCATGCACGAAAGCGTGGGGAGCAAACAGGATTAGATACCCTGGTAGTCCACGCCCTAAACGATGTCAACTGGTTGTTGGGAGGGTTTCTTCTCAGTAACGTAGCTAACGCGTGAAGTTGACCGCCTGGGGAGTACGGCCGCAAGGTTGAAACTCAAAGGAATTGACGGGGACCCGCACAAGCGGTGGATGATGTGGTTTAATTCGATGCAACGCGAAAAACCTTACCTACCCTTGACATGCCAGGAATCCTGCAGAGATGTGGGAGTGCTCGAAAGAGAGCCTGGACACAGGTGCTGCATGGCCGTCGTCAGCTCGTGTCGTGAGATGTTGGGTTAAGTCCCGCAACGAGCGCAACCCTTGTCATTAGTTGCTACGAAAGGGCACTCTAATGAGACTGCCGGTGACAAACCGGAGGAAGGTGGGGATGACGTCAGGTCATCATGGCCCTTATGGGTAGGGCTACACACGTCATACAATGGCCGGGACAGAGGGCTGCCAACCCGCGAGGGGGAGCTAATCCCAGAAACCCGGTCGTAGTCCGGATCGCAGTCTGCAACTCGACTGCGTGAAGTCGGAATCGCTAGTAATCGCGGATCAGCTTGCCGCGGTGAATACGTTCCCGGGTCTTGTACACACCGCCCGTCACACCATGGGAGCGGGTTCTGCCAGAAGTAGTTAGCCTAACCGCAAGGAGGGCGATTACCACGGCAGGGTTCGTGACTGGGGTGAAGTCGTAACAAGGTAGCCGTATCGGAAGGTGCGGCTGGATCACCTCCTTTCTAGAGATGACGAGACCGTTGTCTGGCTCAGGCCAGGCGATTGAGTCGAGTCCACATAAGCGAGTTCAGCGCGCCCACACTTATCGGCTGTAGACACACAACAGTGAGTGAGAAAACGCGTGAGCCTGGCGAGCTGGCCTTGCCGGTTGGCGCGATTGCAGGAGCACGCAAGAAACGCGTGGGTCTGTAGCTCAGTCGGTTAGAGCACCGTCTTGATAAGGCGGGGGTCGCTGGTTCGAATCCAGCCAGACCCACCACGGGGATCGTCAAGATCTTGGGGGATTAGCTCAGCTGGGAGAGCACCTGCTTTGCAAGCAGGGGGTCGTCGGTTCGATCCCGTCATCCTCCACCATCACTTCACAAGGGTGGCAAACCACAGCGTCCAAGCGGGCGATGCGGTTTGCCAGTCTCGACTTTTTAGTCGGCTGTTGTTCTTTAACAATTCGTAGAGTCGAATCAGCGTTGCTGGCGGAAAGCTTGGGCACTCGTAAAGGGGTGACCGGCACCGTGCCGCCAGCGACATTTGATTGCGTCAACAAACTTCAACTCTGAAAAGAGTAGAAATTGAAGAACGGCGAACGCGTGATACTCAAATAAATGCTCAAGTTGTTGAGCATCTGTCCTTGACGACATCTGCGGATGTCAAAGTTATAGGGTCAAGTGACTAAGTGCATGTGGTGGATGCCTTGGCGATTACAGGCGACGAAGGACGTGATAGCCTGCGATAAGCTTCGGGGAGCTGGCAAATAAGCTTTGATCCGGAGATTTCCGAATGGGGAAACCCACCTCGTTTAGAGGTATCGCATACTGAATACATAGGTATGCGAGGCGAACCGGGTGAACTGAAACATCTCAGTAGCTCGAGGAAAAGACATCAACCGAGATTCCGAAAGTAGTGGCGAGCGAAATCGGAGTAGCCCTCGTGTTTTAGCAGTTGGCATATCAGAACGGAATGGAAAGTCCGGCCATAGCGGGTGATAGCCCCGTATGAGAAATGTCGATTGTGGAACTAGGCACGAATAGAGTAGGGCGGGACACGTGAAATCCTGTCTGAATATGGGGGGACCATCCTCCAAGGCTAAATACTCGTAATCGACCGATAGTGAACAAGTACCGTGAGGGAAAGGCGAAAAGAACCCCGGGAGGGGAGTGAAATAGATCCTGAAACCGCATGCATACAAAAAGTAGGAGCCCGCAAGGGTGACTGCGTACCTTTTGTATAATGGGTCAGCGACTTACATTCAGTGGCGAGGTTAACCGAATAGGGTAGCCGTAGAGAAATCGAGTCCGAATAGGGCGATTCAGTCGCTGGGTGTAGACCCGAAACCAGGTGATCTATCCATGGCCAGGATGAAGGTACCGTAACAGGTGCTGGAGGTCCGAACCGACTAGTGTTGCAAAACTAGCGGATGAGCTGTGGATAGGGGTGAAAGGCTAAACAAACCTGGAGATAGCTGGTTCTCTCCGAAAACTATTTAGGTAGTGCCTCAAGTATTACCTTCGGGGGTAGAGCACTGTTTAGGCTAGGGGGTCATGGCGACTTACCAAACCTATGCAAACTCCGAATACCGAAGAGTACAGCTTGGGAGACAGAGCACCGGGTGCTAACGTCCGGACTCAAGAGGGAAACAACCCAGACCGCCAGCTAAGGTCCCTAAAATTGGCTAAGTGGGAAACGAAGTGGGAAGGCTAAAACAGTCAGGATGTTGGCTTAGAAGCAGCCATCATTTAAAGAAAGCGTAATAGCTCACTGATCGAGTCGTCCTGCGCGGAAGATGTAACGGGGCTAAGCCAGTTACCGAAGCTGCGGATGCACAGTTTACTGTGCGTGGTAGGAGAGCGTTCTGTACGCCTGTGAAGGTGGGTCGTGAGGCCTGCTGGAGGTATCAGAAGTGCGAATGCTGACATGAGTAGCGTTAAAGGGGGTGAAAAGCCCCCTCGCCGAAAGCGCAAGGTTTCCTACGCAACGTTCATCGGCGTAGGGTGAGTCGGCCCCTAAGGCGAGGCAGAGATGCGTAGCTGATGGGAAACAGGTCAATATTCCTGTACCGATCAATAGTGCGATGTGGGGACGGAGAAGGTTAGCTCAGCCGGGTGTTGGATGTCCCGGTTCAAGCCTGTAGTCGTGCCTGGTAGGCAAATCCGCCGGGCTTAGATGAGGGGTGATAACGAGTCTGCTTGCAGACGAAGTGAGTGATACCCTGCTTCCAGGAAAAGCCACTAAGCTTCAGCTATTGACGACCGTACCGCAAACCGACACTGGTGCGCGAGATGAGTATTCTAAGGCGCTTGAGAGAACTCTGGAGAAGGAACTCGGCAAATTGACACCGTAACTTCGGAAGAAGGTGTGCCTTTAGTAGGTGATCCATTTACTTGGTTAGCCCAATGAGGCCGCAGAGAATCGGTGGCTGCAACTGTTTATTAAAAACACAGCACTCTGCAAAGACGAAAGTCGACGTATAGGGTGTGACTCCTGCCCGGTGCTGGAAGATTAAATGATGGGGTGCAAGCTCTTGACTGAAGTCCCAGTAAACGGCGGCCGTAACTATAACGGTCCTAAGGTAGCGAAATTCCTTGTCGGGTAAGTTCCGACCTGCACGAATGGAGTAATGATGGCCACACTGTCTCCTCCAGAGACTCAGCGAAGTTGAAATGTTTGTGATGATGCAATCTCCCCGCGGAAAGACGGAAAGACCCCATGAACCTTTACTGTAGCTTTACATTGGACTTTGAACAGATCTGTGTAGGATAGGTGGGAGGCTTTGAAACCTGGTCGCTAGATCAGGTGGAGCCAACGTTGAAATACCACCCTGGTGTGTTTGAGGTTCTAACCTTGGCCCGTTATCCGGGTTGGGGACAGTGTATGGTGGGCAGTTTGACTGGGGCGGTCTCCTCCCAAAGTGTAACGGAGGAGTTCGAAGGTACGCTAAATACGGTCGGAAATCGTGTTGATAGTGCATTGGCATAAGCGTGCTTGACTGCGAGACTGACAAGTCGAGCAGGTACGAAAGTAGGACAAAGTGATCCGGTGGTTCTGTATGGAAGGGCCATCGCTCAACGGATAAAAGGTACTCTGGGGATAACAGGCTGATACCGCCCAAGAGTTCATATCGACGGCGGTGTTTGGCACCTCGATGTCGGCTCATCTCATCCTGGGGCTGTAGCCGGTCCCAAGGGTATGGCTGTTCGCCATTTAAAGAGGTACGTGAGCTGGGTTTAAAACGTCGTGAGACAGTTTGGTCCCTATCTTCCGTGGGCGCTGCAAGATTGAGAGAGCCTGCTCCTAGTACGAGAGGACCGGAGTGGACGCACCTCTGGTGTATCGGTTGTCACGCCAGTGGCATCGCCGAGTAGCTAAGTGCGGAAGAGATAACCGCTGAAAGCATCTAAGCGGGAAACTCGTCTCAAGATGAGTCTTGCCGGGGCCTAGAGCCCCCTGAAGGGTCGTTCAAGACCAGGACGTTGATAGGCTGGGTGTGGAAGCGCAGTAATGCGTTAAGCTAACCAGTACTAATTGCCCGTGCGGCTTGACCCTATAACTTTGACACTCAAAACGTCAAGGTGAGTGGTCACGCAGATCAAAGCGCAGCCCCAATACCGGGCCTGCCACGATCAAAACCGTTCTTCAAACTTTGAAGACGCAATCAAACCAAAGCTGATTTGACTCTACCGAATTGGGCATGCTGACCACTGTCAGCAAGCCAACCAGTCAAGCCTGATGACCATAGCGAGTCGGTCCCACCCCTTCCCATCCCGAACAGGACCGTGAAACGACTCAGCGCCGATGATAGTGCGGATTCCCGTGTGAAAGTAGGTCATCGTCAGGCTAATATCCGGAGACGCCCGGTCGGATGACCGGGCGTTCCTTTCTCTGCTTGCAGAGATCAGCGCTTTGCGGAGCGTTGATCTCTGAGGCTGAGACCGCATCGATCTGATCGTGTAAATGATTTCGAAAGATGCTTGACAAGTTCAAACGAACTCGTTTATAGTCTCATCTCTTCGCTGCTGACGACAAGTTAGCAGCGCGACGAAGCAAGTCAAGTCGAAAGACGCAGAGCTGCTTCGATGTTCTTTAAGAATTTACAGCCGATAAGCGTGGGCGTCTGGACGAGCGACCTGAGAAGGTTAAATCGCTAGATGCTCACGGAAGAAAGAATGAAGCTATGAGAATAGTCTTTGTTCGATTCCGTTGAGTTTATTCAAGATCGAACTGTAGAGTTTGATCCTGGCTCAGATTGAACGCTGGCGGCATGCCTTACACATGCAAGTCGAACGGTAACGCGGGGCAACCTGGCGACGAGTGGCGAACGGGTGAGTAATATATCGGAACGTGCCCAGTTGTGGGGGATAACTGCTCGAAAGAGCAGCTAATACCGCATACGACCTGAGGGTGAAAGCGGGGGATCGCAAGACCTCGCGCAATTGGAGCGGCCGATATCAGATTAGGTAGTTGGTGGGGTAAAGGCCTACCAAGCCGACGATCTGTAGCTGGTCTGAGAGGACGACCAGCCACACTGGGACTGAGACACGGCCCAGACTCCTACGGGAGGCAGCAGTGGGGAATTTTGGACAATGGGGGCAACCCTGATCCAGCCATGCCGCGTGCGGGAAGAAGGCCTTCGGGTTGTAAACCGCTTTTGTCAGGGAAGAAAAGACTCCTACTAATACTGGGGGTTCATGACGGTACCTGAAGAATAAGCACCGGCTAACTACGTGCCAGCAGCCGCGGTAATACGTAGGGTGCAAGCGTTAATCGGAATTACTGGGCGTAAAGCGTGCGCAGGCGGTTATGCAAGACAGATGTGAAATCCCCGGGCTCAACCTGGGAACTGCATTTGTGACTGCATGGCTAGAGTACGGTAGAGGGGGATGGAATTCCGCGTGTAGCAGTGAAATGCGTAGATATGCGGAGGAACACCGATGGCGAAGGCAATCCCCTGGACCTGTACTGACGCTCATGCACGAAAGCGTGGGGAGCAAACAGGATTAGATACCCTGGTAGTCCACGCCCTAAACGATGTCAACTGGTTGTTGGGAGGGTTTCTTCTCAGTAACGTAGCTAACGCGTGAAGTTGACCGCCTGGGGAGTACGGCCGCAAGGTTGAAACTCAAAGGAATTGACGGGGACCCGCACAAGCGGTGGATGATGTGGTTTAATTCGATGCAACGCGAAAAACCTTACCTACCCTTGACATGCCAGGAATCCTGCAGAGATGTGGGAGTGCTCGAAAGAGAGCCTGGACACAGGTGCTGCATGGCCGTCGTCAGCTCGTGTCGTGAGATGTTGGGTTAAGTCCCGCAACGAGCGCAACCCTTGTCATTAGTTGCTACGAAAGGGCACTCTAATGAGACTGCCGGTGACAAACCGGAGGAAGGTGGGGATGACGTCAGGTCATCATGGCCCTTATGGGTAGGGCTACACACGTCATACAATGGCCGGGACAGAGGGCTGCCAACCCGCGAGGGGGAGCTAATCCCAGAAACCCGGTCGTAGTCCGGATCGCAGTCTGCAACTCGACTGCGTGAAGTCGGAATCGCTAGTAATCGCGGATCAGCTTGCCGCGGTGAATACGTTCCCGGGTCTTGTACACACCGCCCGTCACACCATGGGAGCGGGTTCTGCCAGAAGTAGTTAGCCTAACCGCAAGGAGGGCGATTACCACGGCAGGGTTCGTGACTGGGGTGAAGTCGTAACAAGGTAGCCGTATCGGAAGGTGCGGCTGGATCACCTCCTTTCTAGAGATGACGAGACCGTTGTCTGGCTCAGGCCAGGCGATTGAGTCGAGTCCACATAAGCGAGTTCAGCGCGCCCACACTTATCGGCTGTAGACACACAACAGTGAGTGAGAAAACGCGTGAGCCTGGCGAGCTGGCCTTGCCGGTTGGCGCGATTGCAGGAGCACGCAAGAAACGCGTGGGTCTGTAGCTCAGTCGGTTAGAGCACCGTCTTGATAAGGCGGGGGTCGCTGGTTCGAATCCAGCCAGACCCACCACGGGGATCGTCAAGATCTTGGGGGATTAGCTCAGCTGGGAGAGCACCTGCTTTGCAAGCAGGGGGTCGTCGGTTCGATCCCGTCATCCTCCACCATCACTTCACAAGGGTGGCAAACCACAGCGTCCAAGCGGGCGATGCGGTTTGCCAGTCTCGACTTTTTAGTCGGCTGTTGTTCTTTAACAATTCGTAGAGTCGAATCAGCGTTGCTGGCGGAAAGCTTGGGCACTCGTAAAGGGGTGACCGGCACCGTGCCGCCAGCGACATTTGATTGCGTCAACAAACTTCAACTCTGAAAAGAGTAGAAATTGAAGAACGGCGAACGCGTGATACTCAAATAAATGCTCAAGTTGTTGAGCATCTGTCCTTGACGACATCTGCGGATGTCAAAGTTATAGGGTCAAGTGACTAAGTGCATGTGGTGGATGCCTTGGCGATTACAGGCGACGAAGGACGTGATAGCCTGCGATAAGCTTCGGGGAGCTGGCAAATAAGCTTTGATCCGGAGATTTCCGAATGGGGAAACCCACCTCGTTTAGAGGTATCGCATACTGAATACATAGGTATGCGAGGCGAACCGGGTGAACTGAAACATCTCAGTAGCTCGAGGAAAAGACATCAACCGAGATTCCGAAAGTAGTGGCGAGCGAAATCGGAGTAGCCCTCGTGTTTTAGCAGTTGGCATATCAGAACGGAATGGAAAGTCCGGCCATAGCGGGTGATAGCCCCGTATGAGAAATGTCGATTGTGGAACTAGGCACGAATAGAGTAGGGCGGGACACGTGAAATCCTGTCTGAATATGGGGGGACCATCCTCCAAGGCTAAATACTCGTAATCGACCGATAGTGAACAAGTACCGTGAGGGAAAGGCGAAAAGAACCCCGGGAGGGGAGTGAAATAGATCCTGAAACCGCATGCATACAAAAAGTAGGAGCCCGCAAGGGTGACTGCGTACCTTTTGTATAATGGGTCAGCGACTTACATTCAGTGGCGAGGTTAACCGAATAGGGTAGCCGTAGAGAAATCGAGTCCGAATAGGGCGATTCAGTCGCTGGGTGTAGACCCGAAACCAGGTGATCTATCCATGGCCAGGATGAAGGTACCGTAACAGGTGCTGGAGGTCCGAACCGACTAGTGTTGCAAAACTAGCGGATGAGCTGTGGATAGGGGTGAAAGGCTAAACAAACCTGGAGATAGCTGGTTCTCTCCGAAAACTATTTAGGTAGTGCCTCAAGTATTACCTTCGGGGGTAGAGCACTGTTTAGGCTAGGGGGTCATGGCGACTTACCAAACCTATGCAAACTCCGAATACCGAAGAGTACAGCTTGGGAGACAGAGCACCGGGTGCTAACGTCCGGACTCAAGAGGGAAACAACCCAGACCGCCAGCTAAGGTCCCTAAAATTGGCTAAGTGGGAAACGAAGTGGGAAGGCTAAAACAGTCAGGATGTTGGCTTAGAAGCAGCCATCATTTAAAGAAAGCGTAATAGCTCACTGATCGAGTCGTCCTGCGCGGAAGATGTAACGGGGCTAAGCCAGTTACCGAAGCTGCGGATGCACAGTTTACTGTGCGTGGTAGGAGAGCGTTCTGTACGCCTGTGAAGGTGGGTCGTGAGGCCTGCTGGAGGTATCAGAAGTGCGAATGCTGACATGAGTAGCGTTAAAGGGGGTGAAAAGCCCCCTCGCCGAAAGCGCAAGGTTTCCTACGCAACGTTCATCGGCGTAGGGTGAGTCGGCCCCTAAGGCGAGGCAGAGATGCGTAGCTGATGGGAAACAGGTCAATATTCCTGTACCGATCAATAGTGCGATGTGGGGACGGAGAAGGTTAGCTCAGCCGGGTGTTGGATGTCCCGGTTCAAGCCTGTAGTCGTGCCTGGTAGGCAAATCCGCCGGGCTTAGATGAGGGGTGATAACGAGTCTGCTTGCAGACGAAGTGAGTGATACCCTGCTTCCAGGAAAAGCCACTAAGCTTCAGCTATTGACGACCGTACCGCAAACCGACACTGGTGCGCGAGATGAGTATTCTAAGGCGCTTGAGAGAACTCTGGAGAAGGAACTCGGCAAATTGACACCGTAACTTCGGAAGAAGGTGTGCCTTTAGTAGGTGATCCATTTACTTGGTTAGCCCAATGAGGCCGCAGAGAATCGGTGGCTGCAACTGTTTATTAAAAACACAGCACTCTGCAAAGACGAAAGTCGACGTATAGGGTGTGACTCCTGCCCGGTGCTGGAAGATTAAATGATGGGGTGCAAGCTCTTGACTGAAGTCCCAGTAAACGGCGGCCGTAACTATAACGGTCCTAAGGTAGCGAAATTCCTTGTCGGGTAAGTTCCGACCTGCACGAATGGAGTAATGATGGCCACACTGTCTCCTCCAGAGACTCAGCGAAGTTGAAATGTTTGTGATGATGCAATCTCCCCGCGGAAAGACGGAAAGACCCCATGAACCTTTACTGTAGCTTTACATTGGACTTTGAACAGATCTGTGTAGGATAGGTGGGAGGCTTTGAAACCTGGTCGCTAGATCAGGTGGAGCCAACGTTGAAATACCACCCTGGTGTGTTTGAGGTTCTAACCTTGGCCCGTTATCCGGGTTGGGGACAGTGTATGGTGGGCAGTTTGACTGGGGCGGTCTCCTCCCAAAGTGTAACGGAGGAGTTCGAAGGTACGCTAAATACGGTCGGAAATCGTGTTGATAGTGCATTGGCATAAGCGTGCTTGACTGCGAGACTGACAAGTCGAGCAGGTACGAAAGTAGGACAAAGTGATCCGGTGGTTCTGTATGGAAGGGCCATCGCTCAACGGATAAAAGGTACTCTGGGGATAACAGGCTGATACCGCCCAAGAGTTCATATCGACGGCGGTGTTTGGCACCTCGATGTCGGCTCATCTCATCCTGGGGCTGTAGCCGGTCCCAAGGGTATGGCTGTTCGCCATTTAAAGAGGTACGTGAGCTGGGTTTAAAACGTCGTGAGACAGTTTGGTCCCTATCTTCCGTGGGCGCTGCAAGATTGAGAGAGCCTGCTCCTAGTACGAGAGGACCGGAGTGGACGCACCTCTGGTGTATCGGTTGTCACGCCAGTGGCATCGCCGAGTAGCTAAGTGCGGAAGAGATAACCGCTGAAAGCATCTAAGCGGGAAACTCGTCTCAAGATGAGTCTTGCCGGGGCCTAGAGCCCCCTGAAGGGTCGTTCAAGACCAGGACGTTGATAGGCTGGGTGTGGAAGCGCAGTAATGCGTTAAGCTAACCAGTACTAATTGCCCGTGCGGCTTGACCCTATAACTTTGACACTCAAAACGTCAAGGTGAGTGGTCACGCAGATCAAAGCGCAGCCCCAATACCGGGCCTGCCACGATCAAAACCGTTCTTCAAACTTTGAAGACGCAATCAAACCAAAGCTGATTTGACTCTACCGAATTGGGCATGCTGACCACTGTCAGCAAGCCAACCAGTCAAGCCTGATGACCATAGCGAGTCGGTCCCACCCCTTCCCATCCCGAACAGGACCGTGAAACGACTCAGCGCCGATGATAGTGCGGATTCCCGTGTGAAAGTAGGTCATCGTCAGGCTAATACACC
>NZ_JARVXN010000047.1:0-9006 GCF_048957715.1 Mitsuaria sp. CC2
GAGCAGCTGTGGATCCACGCGGAGAAGAACCAGGACATCGAGGTCGAGAACGACGAGACGCACTGGGTCGGACGGGATCGGACGAAGACGATCGACCGGCATGAGACGACGCTGGTCAAGGGCAACCGCACCGAGACGGTGAACCTGGACGAGACGATCACGATCCATCAGAACCGGACGGAGCGGGTCGACCTCGACGAGAAGATCTCGATCGGGATGAACCGCACGGAAGATGTCGGGATCAACGAGACGATCAGCATCGGATCGAACCGGTCGGTGACGATCGGCGGCATGAAAACCGAGACCATCGCGTTGGCGAAGGCCGAGACGATCGGACTGGGCAAGGCTTTGACCATCGGCGCGGCCTATCAGACGACGGTCGGCGGCCTCATGAACACGACGGTCGGCCTGCAGCAGTCGGAACAGGTGGGCTTGAGCAAGACCACGCGTGTGGGCAAGACCTACGAACTGGTCGCGGGCGATGCGATCCGTTTTGTCGTCGGCAAGGCCAGCCTGACGATGACCAAGGACGGCAAGGTCACGATCGTCGGATCGGAGTTCCTGTTCGACGCGTCGGGCCCGGTGCAGATCAACGGCAAGGACATCGACCTCAACTGAGGTCGGAGCGCCGTATGGAACTGGTCAATCTCACGCCGTTCGGCGCGGCGGGTTATCGCGGCATCGACACGCAGGACCGCGAGCACGAGGTCGTGGCGGTGCGCACGGTCTACAAGCTCGTGCCGGCCTGGCAACTGGAAGGCGCGCAGCCGACGGCGGCCGGCCCGATGCGCCTGGTGCCGCAACTGGTCGACGAAGGCGCTCCGCCCTTGGTCACCGAGGATCAGTACGTCGGCGAGATCGGCCTGAGCAGCGTGCGCGCGGAAAGCGACCTCGCGCCGTTCAAGCCGAAGTGCGACGTCCTGGTCACCGGCACCAGCCATGCGCCGGCTGGACGGCCGAGCGAAGGCTGGCTCGCCCGACTGCGCGTCAGCCAACCGTCGCGTCATCCTCAGGCGGATCCGGCAGCCGGTTATGTGACGCCGTTGACGGATCCCGACACGAGCTTCGCGGATCGCGTGGCGTGGCAGGAGGAGCGACGCGTCGCGATCGACGGCTGGCTGCGCGCACCGGGACCGAACGGGGATCGCAGTCGCGAGATGCTGCTGGACAAGGCCCTGCATCTGCATGCGCCGTCGGAATTCGTGCGCGACGCCAAGGGCGCATGGGCACGGCGAACGCTAAGCGCCGCAACCAGCGTCCCGCTGCTGTATGAACTCGCCTACGGCGGCGGCAGCCGGGTGCCGCATCCCGATTTCGGACGCGATGCGCAGGCGCCGGAACTGCTGCTCAACGAAGTCTGTTTCCTGAATCCCTTGGGTCGCGGTTGGATGCATGCGGACCTGGAGCGCGCGTCGCGGGAAGCACGAGTGCCGATGCCGACGTCGTGGCCCGCGCCGCAGATCGAGCCGCCGGATCATCCGGTCGATCGACCGGACATCACGGCCCAGGCCGCCGGCCAGCAGCCGCCGCAGATGCTGGAGCAGGCCAAGGCCTACGGGCATCGTCCGGCGGGCTTCGGTCCGGTCGGACGCGCGTGGACGCCACGCATTCAGCGCGCTGGCTCGTACAACGATCAATGGTTGGCGGAGCGCTGGCCGAATCTGCCCAAAGACTTCGACATGGCGTACTGGAACGCCGCGCCCGAAGACCAGCAGATCGCCTTCCCGCGGCCCGATTGCTACATCGAGCTCGGCAACCTGATCGCCCCCGCGCTCTGCCCGAGCGGGCATGCGTTCATCGCGCTGCCGGGACATCGCGTGTCGGTGCTGTTCCATCTCGCCAGCGGCCTGATGCTCGGCGGCGTATGCGCGATCGATACCTTGCTCGTGGACACGGACGCGATGGAACTGGCCATCGTCTGGCGCGCGAGCGTGTCGGCAGAGATGGGCGTGAAGACGGCCGAACTGCGCTTCGAGACCGACCTGACAGCACCGCTGTTCAAGATGGAGGAGGCGGCTCATGGCCATTAATCTGGGAGCCCGCAAGGAGAGCGGCTGGGTCGTGTACAGCATGCCACCTGACGTCTGCAAGACGCCCGTGGGCAGCTCAATGGTGCCGGTGCCGTATCCGATCACATCGCAACTGAGCGACGCAACGGGCATCGTCAAGAGCGTCAAGTTCAACGGCAACCCGGCCGTGGTCTTCGATCAAAGCAAGACACCGAGCAGCGTCGGTGATACGCCCGGCAGCGGCACGGGCATTAAGAGCGGCACGGTGGGCAAGAAATGCGAGCCGCTCGACAAGAGCGATTCGGTGCGCGCCGGCAAGAAGTGGGTGGTCCGCCACGGTGACAAGTTCTGGATGAACGGCGGCTGATCGCATGGGTAGCTACAACACGACAGGCATCCTGCAGAAGTCGCCGGCGGTCAGTGCAGGGAAAGCGGAAGACGCGAATGCCACGGTGAAGGTCGATCCGACCGAGATCTCCAAGCTCGACGCGCTGCAGATGCTGCTGGATCTCGTGGGACTGATCCCGGGAGCAGGCGCTCCGGCGGACATCCTCAACGGCATCATCAGCGCTGGCCGTGGCGACTGGATCGGCGCCGGGCTGTCGGTGCTTGGCGCTGTGCCAATCGCCGGAGAAGCGGCGACCGCTGGAAAGATTGCAAAGAACACGGAGAAGTACGCTGCGGGTCTGAAGAAGGTGGCTGAGGAGGTCTTGCCTCACCTGCCTCAACGTTTCCAGAAGCCGCTGCGCGAAGCGCTCGAGAAGGCAGAAGCGAAGTTGGACGAACTGGCCGGCCGTCCTCCAAAGAAAAAGCCTGACGCAGAGGCGCCGACAGCCAAGAACGAGACCACCAACGGCGCCAAAATCAAACCGAAGCGAACAGAGGTTCCGTGCTTCCACCCGTTCGACAAGAAGAAGTTCATGTCGATGAACGCACAGGAGAAGAAGGCATACCTGAAGGAAATGGCAAGTCAGTTGCAGAAGCAGCAGGACCAGATCAACGGCATGTCCGCGCTCGATTACAAGGCGGCGCGCAACGCGTACAAGAGCGTTGGACGGAATCCTCTGGCCGAGGCAGCACAGACCAGCTACCGGAAGGACTTCGCGAAGGAAGTTTCGCGCGGGATCGAAGAAAGCTTGCGAAACTCTGGGGTTGCGAGACCGGCTGCCAAGGCGCAGGCAGCCGCTCGTACCAAGGACATCATGGGCAAGCTGGCCGCACTTCATGAGCCTGACATGGTCGCCGGCGGCTGGGCACAACCCGATCCGAAGGGAATGGGACGCGCGGATGTGAACGGGTCCATCGGCGGCAGCTGGAATCAGGACGGGCGGCTTGCCTCCATGGACGCTGCAGCGGACGACGCCATCAAGAACGGCAAGGGCGACGAGAAGATGAACGTCAAGCTTGAACCATGCCGCGGAAAGGACATGAGATGAGAGACGAAGATTTCGAGGCATTCATCGAGGAATTCGGTGAAGCTGATTCCCGGCAACCTGTTCCGGAATCAGACATCGCCGCCTGGACCGGAAAGCTCCCGGATCAGTTGATGGCGTACTGGCGCGAAGAAGGCTGGGGTCGATATGGCGAGGGGCGCTTCTGGTTCGTGAACCCGGCAGACTATGAAGACATCGTGGACGAATGGCTGGAGAACTCTCCCCTTGAGCAGATCGACTCTTTTCACGTGATCGCCCGAACCGCCTTTGGGAAGCTCTATCTCTGTGGGCAGAGGAGTGGACAGTCGGCGACGATCAACTGCGCGACGAATGCTGTCTTTGCTGTTCCGAAGCGGCTAAAGCCCAAGACACCCGATGCCCGGGACATGTCGATTCTCGTGTTCCTCGGTGTTGACAGGGAAGAATGCGACCTTGACGACGAAGACGGAAAGCCGATGTTTGCCAGGGCGATGAAAGCGCTGGGTCCGTTGGCAGAGGATGAGGTGTATGGATTCGAACCGGCGCTGGTCGCCGGCGGTCGCATGCGGGTTGAGAACCTGCGCAAGCTGAAGATCGATCAACACCTGACCATCTTGAGGCAGCTGGCGGCTCCGTCCATGCCCTTTTCCGGAGAAGAGGTTGCACGGCTCTTGAAGGATTGATCAGCGCGACTTCGAGCGTTTGAGTTCGGGCCTGATCGCCAGATCAGGCGCTGCTACCTGACGGAGCAGCGACGTCCGGACGGGCTGTCCGTGCGACTCGACTGGCTGCCCGGATGGGAGTCGTCCGTGCTGCCGCAGCGCCTGGATGAAGACTTCACGGTGCGGCGCATCACGGCACCGGGCGACATCGTGCTGGAGGCGCACGCCGCGCCGACTGGCGCGTTGACGGATGCGCAACGCGCGTGCCATGGCGCACTGCGCATCGGCCGGCTGGTCCGGCGTCTGGCCGTCGACGCCGACGGTCCGACGACCGGGTGGCAGGTCTTGACGCGTTATGCGTACGGTCTCGAAGCCCCCCGCGAGGGGGCGGACCCGACAGCCCTGGACCTGCTGGGCCGCAAGGATGCGCTGGGTCATCTCTGGCGCTATCACTACGACACGCATCTGCTGACCCGCTATGTCGACGCTGCCGGCGGTGCCTGGGTGCTGCGCTGGCAGGGCGCCGATGTGCTGTTCCAGTCAGAGACGGCCGCGTCCGAAGACACCGCGCTGTCGGAAGAAGCCGCGCCGGACCATCGCGGGAGCTGGTCGCCGCTCACCAGCCATTGGGCGCGTGCGATCCATCGATGCGATGGGGCACGTGCAGGAACGCGCGTTCGATGCTGAAGGTCGCGTCGTGGCGCAGACCGACGGATTGGGGCGCGTCACGCGGATGGCCTACAACGTGTTCGGCCAGTTGCGGGAGCTGATCGACGCCGCTGGGCGGGCGAAAACCTATCTCTACGACGCGAACAGCCGGTTGATCGCCTATGTCGACTGTTCCGGGTCCGAGACCCGCTTCGATTGGGATGCGCGCGGGCGGCTCGTCGCCCGGACCGATGCGCTGGGCCACAGCGTGCGCTACGGCTGGGACGAGATCGACCGCCTCGTGGCCATCCGTCATCCCGACGGCGGCGAGGAGCGGTTCAGCTACGACGCCATGGGACGCCTGCTCGTCCACATGGACGGGGTGGGGCGCCAGACCACCTATCGCTACCAGATGCAGGGGCTGCCGATCGAGCGCATCGATGCGGCGGGCCGGCGGCTGCAGTACCACTACGACCGCGCGCTGCGACTGGTCGAGTTGATCAACGCCAACGGCGAGTCCTACTGCCTGGCCTATGACGCACAAGGCCGGCTGATCCAGGAGACGGAGACGGGTTTCGACGGGCTTGTCAGCCGCTACGACTACGACGCTGCGGGCGAGCTGGTCGCCAACCAGCGCGGGGCGATCCGCACGGACTATGTGCGCGACGCGCTCGGCCGGATGGTGGCGCGTGTGACGCCGGACGGACAGGAGCGATTCGCTTGGGATCCGTTGAGCCGGGTCATCGCGGTCGAGAACGTGGCGGCGCAGTCGAGGCTGCGGTGGGACGCGGCGGGGCAACTGATCGAAGAACGTCAGCGCATCGAGCTGGCGCCCGAGCGCGTGCGGCCGGATCCCGCTGGCGCTTGGCCCGACGCGGCTGAACGCGGCACCGCGGCCGCGTCCTTCCTGCTGCGGCATGAGTACGACGCGCTGGGGCAGCGCGTGGCGACACGCCTGCCCAACGGGCGGGTGGTGCAGACGCAGCGTTATGGGCCGGGCCACTGGCACGGCGTGTTGTGGCAAGGGCGGCCGCTGGCCGACGTCGATCGCGACGCGCTGCATCGCGAGACCCGTCGCAGCTTGGGCGGGCTCCGCCGCGGAGGCTTGCGGCGCGAGTTGCGCTACGACCGCGCGTCGCGGTGGACGCGCAGCGTCTTCGGATTTGGCGATGCGGCGCCGGGCGCGCTGCGCGAGCGCATCGACGACTCCGTGCTGGGTGAGTTGCGTTACACGCATGACGTGGTGGGGCAACTGATGTCCGCGGTCCAGCCGGGACTGCGGGAGACCTTCGCGTTCGATCCGGCGGGCAATCTCGTGCCCTTGCCCGGGGCGGTTCCGGCCGCCTCATTGCCTGCGGGACAGCACGCGGCTGCGGCGCCGAAGCGCGGCAACCTGGTGACGCAAGCGCTCGGCTGGCATTACGAGTACGACGCCGACGGCAATGCGGTCCGCAAGCAGTGGATCCAGGACGACGCTGCGAACGAGGCGGCGATCGGCGAGGGCGCCGGTATCGATGCGCTGAGCCTGCAGTACGACGCGAATCAGCGACTGATCCGGGCCGAACGGGCGACGCCTCAAGGCGCGCTGACGAGCCGCTACGCCTACGACGCAATGGGACGCCGCGTGCTCAAGCGGCTCGCGACGCCGGACGGCGAGCGTGTCACCGTGTTCGTCTGGAACGGCGACCTCATGGTGCAGGAGGTCGATGCGCAAGGCAGCGTGGCCTACGTGCACGAGCCCGACAGCTTCACGCCGCTGGCGCGGGTCCGCAGCGTGGAGACGCTGTCAGCCTTCGACGGCGGATCGGTGGCGTTCGCGCCCGTGATCGCGTGGGATCGACCGGATGCGCCTTCCGCGGAGCCGGACGCGCACGTGCGCTGGTACCGGCGCCTGGAACGATGGCGCGCGGATTGCAATGCTGAACAAGCCGCACAGGCGTCATGGGACGGCGCCGACGCCGCGAACGACGAGGTGCTCTTCTACGAGTGCGACCATCTCGGCACGCCGCTGGCGCTGCTGGACGAGAACGGTCGTGCGCGCTGGCGCGCCCGCTACCGCGCCTGGGGTCGCCTGGCGCGGACCGACGTCGACGAGGTCCGCCAGCCCCTGCGCTTCCAGGGGCAGTACGAGGACGAGGAGACGGGGCTCTTCTACAACCGGCATCGCTACTACGACCCGGATGCGGGGCGGTATCTGACGCAGGATCCGATCGGGTTGATGGGTGGAATCAACCCCTATCAGTACGCGCCGGATCCGATCCAATGGACCGATCCTCTCGGACTTAAGAAGGGCAAGGGTGGATGCGATCCGTGCTGCGGCAGGGATCCCGCCAGCGAAGCTCGAAACTGGCAGGGGACCAAACCCTACACTGGGAAAGACGCCTACACGAACGTCGTGGTGAAGAAGGGAACGGTTTTCTACACGCTCTATCCACACGGCAACAACACACCCAACTACTTCTCCAAGGCCGGCCAAGTGCTGTCGATGAAGGGCAAGGGCGCCAGGGCCTACAACGACTCTCTGCAGTTGGCCCACAAGCACAACGATCCTGATACAGCCTTCGACTATCGGACGCGGTTGCACAAGTTCATTCTTCAAGAAGACACTTGCATGGCGATGGGAACGGCATTGGCAAACCCGAAGCTTGGCAAGGGTGGCGGAACACAGTTCTTCCTGGAACCGCAGGACACTCACAAAATGCGTAGTACCACGATGATTTACGACCTCAAATGAACGCCTTGAAACTGAATCTGGATCAATCAACGGGAGCCTTGTCCGTCGATTCAATCGATGTGCGGCACTTGGCGATCCACGCTGTCCACCAGCTTGTGCTGACGCACCAGCTCCAAGTGAATGAGGTGGACGCAGAAGGCTTCAAGAAGTTCTCGTTGCCGGTGGAGTTTGCAGGCGAAGACTGCCGCCTGCGATTGGATTTTGAGATCGCCACCAATCGTCTGGATGATCTTTATCTGTACTGGATGGGCGGAGTGGCACGCGCCAAGCAGTGGGACGCTACACCGCGTGATCTGAAACAGGATCTCCGGGCATTTGCCGCTCTTGTGAGCGCACGCCTGGCTCTCGCTGTGGTGCCGGCATCAGAGTGGATCGAGGAAGCGACGTTCACTTGGGGTTCTGTCCGGCTAGAGGCTTCCCCGAAGGCCATGACGATCGCGGTGACGTTCAACCTCGCATCGTCGGCGTCAGCAAATTGACCGGAAGTCTGAACGGGCGCGACGGCGGGCAAGATTGATGAATCTGGAAATCGATCTGATTGACGGTCTAGTGAGCGTGGATGGCGAGGTGGCCTGGCGAATTGGCGCGCTGAACCCGCCGGTCCTCGTGGGGCGACCGGTCCGCTATCTGGACCTGCCTGCGAAGCTGGTGATCGACGCGGGTGCGGGATCGGAACAGGCGGTCTTCGTCCTGTTCGACGAGGAGGAGTTTCCAGAGTCAATCCACACGAGCCGCATCGTGAAGCGTTTTGCGAAGAAGACCGGCATCACGCCGGAATTGGTCGCAAGGTCCCAGGCCGTATCCCGTTTCCCCTGGGGCGAGATCGAGTTCTCGGTGGACCCTAAGCAGGGCGATCTCTCGATCGCGGTTCGCGACCGCGTATTTGAAGGGAACACGTGACCAAACGTTCCTCCTGGAGCCGCTGGCCCTCGTCGCCCCACCTCCACTTCCGTTGCTCGACCAACTGGCACGCGATGTCGGATGAAGAGGCAGCGACGATCGCCAGCACGTCCGCCGCGGAGATCCGGGCGCGGGTTGGGGATCCCTCCGCCGCTGCCGACTGGGTCTCGCTCGTCTACCGACTCCCCGACGGCCTGCGCCAGGTCTTGCTCGAAGAGCTCGATCGGGGAAACCTGCTGGTCGAGATCGGAGAATCCTCCTGGCCAACGCCACGCAGCGTCATCGGGACCATGCGTGATCGTTTCCGCGGGGAAGGCAGGACCTGGCCCCCGGGCGTCGTCTGGCAACAGGTGAATGACCCCCGGCAGTGGCGGGAAGACGTTGCCGAGCTCCTTGACGACGAGGAATTCCTGTTGATGACCTGAGCCGGGCCAGGTCTTGCCGACCGTTCTGATAATTCTGCGAAATTCGTCCGCGCCGGTCCCAACCTCGGGAGTGACTTTCGACCGTTGTGGTGATCGCGGGTGATCCCTAGCCTCCGGGGTGTCGACCTGACCCCTGGTGCCATGGCCTCACCTTTCCGCCTCAAGACCGCCTTGCCTGAAGACACTCTGCGCGTGCACACCTGTGTGTCGCGGGAG
>NZ_JARVXN010000048.1:0-656 GCF_048957715.1 Mitsuaria sp. CC2
GACGCTCGTACACGTCGTGGATTCGGGCCTTCAGGCCCGCATGCTTGTCGCCGGCTTCAAGCACCTTGGCCTGGTAGTAGAACGTGCTGCGCGACAGGTCCGCCACCTGCAGCAGCATGCGCAACGGGTGATGCGGCCTCAGCTCGAGGACGGCTTGCGCCCTTTGGGCGCTGCCGGCGGTTTGGCTCGAACCAAGGCATCGAGTTTTTTTAGGTAGGCCACCTCCGTGCGCAGGAGCTCGTTCTCCTCGCGCAATTCTTCCAGCGTGCGCTGATCCTCCGACTTCGCGGGTGCTGCCGGTGCAGCCTTCGGCTTGGGTGGCTTCATGGGAGGACGGCCTCGAGGTTTGGGGTGAAGCGCTTGCGCGCCGCCCTCATCGTACTGGCGACGCCACTTGCACACGACGGATCCGCCGCCCCTCAAGTCAAAGAGCACGGCCGCTTGTCGATTCGACAGGTCCTGACGCTTGGCCTCACGCAGCACCTTCAACTTGAACGCCGCGCTGAAGTAGTCCTGGCGCTTCTTGCGAACCCCGTCCAGGCCGTGCACCCGATAGTGCCCCACCCAGCTACGTACCACCGTTACGTCGACTCCGAAGAGCTTGGCCAATGCCGCACAGCCCAGGCCCCCAGCCTGGTACTTCCGAACCACTTTGA
>NZ_JARVXN010000049.1:0-642 GCF_048957715.1 Mitsuaria sp. CC2
CAGGTACTGCGCGTTCTCGCTCTCGCGCGGATGGCGCGACAGCGACAGCAGATGCCCCGTGCTCACGCCCTGCGCGTTGGTCGTGCCGTCGTAGGTCTGGTACTGCGTCTGCAGCTCGTCCAGGCGATCCTCGACGTACTGCGAGCCATCGCCCGTCTGGATGTAGCCGCCCGGGTAATCGAAGATCTCGCCGTCGGACAGGTCGTAGTTGCGCGCCACGCTCTGATTCGTTTCCAGCGACGTCGACGGCCGCTGGAAGTCGTAATCCGTGATCACGACCTTGCCCGGCTTCACGCACTCCGCGCTGCCCCAGGCCTGCACGTACTCCAGCGCCGGCGTGGCCTGCGCGCCCGAGCCGTAGAACGGCAGCGACTCGCAGCCCGGCTTGGCGTCATGTCCGCTGGCCGAGTCGCACAGCACCACCTTGTGGCCGGTCTCGTCGTGCTCCACGTACCAGTAGATGCCTTCGTGCTCCAGCAGCCGCGCCACGAAGTTGAAGTCGGTCTCACGGTACTGGACGCAGTAGTTCCAGGTCCGGTACGGACGCAGCAGCTTGAACTCGTAGCGCGCGACCGGGTGGTCCTCGAAGACCTGCTTGACGATGTCGGGGACCGACAGCTCCTGGAAGATCCGGCAGTCCGA
>NZ_JARVXN010000050.1:0-506 GCF_048957715.1 Mitsuaria sp. CC2
AGGCCGCCATCTGGTAATGCCAGCCCTGGTCCGAGTGCAGCATCGGAGCTTGCTGGCCCGTGAGCCGCGACAGTGCCTTCTTGAGCATGTTGCCCACCAGCGGGAACAGCGGACGCTCGTTCATCTCGTAGGCCACGATCTCTCCATTGAAGAGGTCCATCACCGGCGACAGATACAGCTTCTTGCCACGGACGTTGAACTCGGTCACATCGGTCACCCATTTCTCATTGGGTCGTGCGGCGGCGAACTCGCGGTTGAGCAAGTTGGGTGTCGTGGCCATCTCGCCCCGATAGGAGCGATACCGCTTGGGCCGCACCAGCGACTTCAGGCCCAGACCCTGCATCAGACGCTGCACCGTCTTGTGGTTCACCGCCTCGCCGCTGCGTCCGAGCTCGGCCGTGATGCGCCGATAGCCGTAGCGACCCTTGTGACGCTCGTACACGTCGTGGATTCGGGCCTTCAGGCCCGCATGCTTGTCGCCGGCTTCAAGCACCTTGGCCTGGTAG